>CANRCX010000008.1 GCA_947629235.1 uncultured Bacilli bacterium
TAGGTTTTAACCATTTTTATTTTATTTAAAAGGTTTGTTTTTCAAATCTCCACACTTTGTAAACGCTATCAAATAAGCTAAAAAATTTGACAATTTTCTAATTTTATGATATAATCTTAGTACAAATCATTAAGGGGGGTTTTGATGATTATGAAAGGTAGATATATTTTAGATTATCTTGATGAAAATAATTTTAGAAAATTAGAAAGAAGTTTAAAAAAATACAACATGGTTGCTTATAAGAAATTAATGTTTGATTTTTATCCTAAACTTAGAAGTGGTGAGTTTGTTGGAGAATTAGTTTCTATTAATAAACATGAAATGACAGAAACTTATGATTTAAGACTTCCTACAGATTCATTATTTGTAAAAGTATATGGAGAAGTTAAATTAAATTATACTGTATATAAAAAGAATAATGTTGTTATGTTAAATAATTTAGAACCAAAAGATATATTATTAGATGGTCATAGAAGTGAATTAACAGCATATAAAGGTATTATGATTTCTAAAGCAAATGCTCAAAAAGAAATGTTTAAAATTGATTTATTATGTAAATTAGAAGGAAGAGATTAATTCCTTCTTTTTTTTGTATAAAAAAAGGATTCATTATTTTGAATCCTTTAAAGCAAGTTCTTTATACTTTTGAGCTAGTACATATATATCTTTACTACTCATAAATAATATTACTGAATTGTGATATTGAAGTAATTTATCAGCAGTATCTAAATCAATATATTCACCATTTCTAGTATATTTTAATATATCATTATGTGTAACATCTTCATATCCAACTTCTTTTCTATCTTCACCAATTTCAAGAACATAACATTTATCAGCAAGATTTAATGCATCTGCAAATTCTTTATGAAAATATTTAACTCTTGATTTAGTATGTGCTTTAAATAAAGCTATTATTTGTTTATCAGGATATTTCTTTCTAGCTGCTTCAATTGTTACTTTAACTTCAGTAGGGTGATGTGCATAATCATCAATTAATATATTATCTAAAAACTTTTCTTCAATAAATCTTCTTTTAGCATGTTTAATTTTAGTAACTTGATTTTTAACTTCTTCTACATCAATATTTTCTAAATAACAAACTGATATAACAGCAAGAGCATTTAATAATAAATGATCTCCTACAAATGGAAAGTGTAAATTAGCATAAAACTTTCCTTTAATATATACATCAGTTGTTGTTATTTCATCTTTAACACTTATGTTTTTAGCAACAACATCATTATTTTCATGAAGTCCATAATATAGAGTAGGTTTATTTACTTTAAGTTTTCTTGTATTAATATCATCCCCACACATAATTACATATTTTCTTGCTTTATTTGCAAATTCATTGAATGCATCCATTACATCATCTAAATCTTTATAATAATCAGTGTGATCAAGTTCAACATTAGTAATAACTGCATAATATGGATTATAAGATAAGAAGTGTCTTTTAAATTCACAAGCTTCAAGTGCAAAATATTCATTATCTTTACTTGCATATCCACTTCCATCTCCAATTAAATAATTAATACCAATATTTTCAAATACTTTACTCATCATAGTTGTAGTAGTAGTTTTACCATGACAACCAGATATTGCTATTAATTTAGTATTATCTGTTAATTTAGCAATCATTTCTTGATATGAATATATTGTAAGACCAAGTTCACGTGCACGTACTACTTCTTCATGATCATCATTAAATGCATTTCCTTGAACAATAGTCATTCCTTCTTTAATATTATCCTTATTAAATTCAAATATTTTTATTCCTTTTTTTATAAGTCCATCTTCAGTAAAGAAATGATCAGGTTTATCACTACCCATAACATTATATCCAAGATCAAACATTATTTCAGCTAGGGATGCCATTCCACTACCTTTAATACCAATAAAATAATATATCATATTTATCACCAAAATAATTTTATCATATTTTAATAATTATTTATAGTAAAATAAATAATTTTGTGTTATACTTTCAATAGTAGGAGGATATGATTATGGATGATATTAAAAATATTATTGATAATTTAATAGAAATAAAAAGTCAAATTGAACAAAGAATATATAAATATATGTATTTAAATATAAATAATAAAAATGAATTAGATTCATCAATTGCAGAAGATAAGGAATTTATAGAAAAAATACAATCAATATTAGACAATAATAAAACAATATCTAATCCAAGTGATAATATTTCTATGCCTTCTATAGATACAACAATGAATGAAAATATTGAATCAATAGGTAGTACTCAAAATGAAGAACTTCCTGCTTTAGAAATGATAGATTTAGGAATTGATGGATTAAATGATGATAAACAAAATGGAGAAGTAGTAGATGAATTACAAGAATTAACTTCATCAAGCCAAAGTTCTGATGTATGGATGCCACCAGAAATTACGCCATCTTCAGTTAATAGTCTAGAAAGTCAGCCTTCATCAAGTATGAATTTAGAAGAACAAAATCCTACTATTCCAGAATCACAAATTCCTAGTATAGATAGTTATAGTCAATCTGATAATTTAATGGGAGTAACAGCATCTAATACAAATAAATTTATAACACCAGAATTTATGAATTCATCACAATCATTATAAAAAACATAAAAACAATTAAAAAAGCTAATCAAATGATTAGCTTAATTTTTTTAATGGTGCAGGTGAAGGGACTTGAACCCCCATGGATTGCTCCGCTAGATCCTAAGTCTAGTGCGTCTGCCAATTTCGCCACACCTGCAAAATAAAGTGGTGGACCTTGTAGGACTCGAACCTACAACCGCCCGGTTATGAGCCGGATGCTCTAACCAATTGAGCTAAAGGTCCACTGCTTATTAATAATATCATAAAAATATTTGATTTACAACACTTTTTTAATAAAATTTGTTTAAAAATTTAAATTTTGTGATATATTATTTATAGAGAGTAAAACAAAATAGGTGAAAAATATGAATTTATTTGAAAATAAAGATAGGCTTATTAAATATTTAATCAGTATATTGTTATTACTTACTATATTATATATAATAGTTAAAATATTTTATAAAGAAGAAATTAAATATGATGATTTTGTTTATACATCTACAATTAATTATTCAGATGATGATACATTCTTATCTATAGAATATCCTAGATTTAAAGATGATAAAATTAATGCTGTAATTACTAATATAGTATATGATTATGCAAAAGATTTTAGAAATAATGAAACTAAAAATAAATATTTAGAAATTACATATAAATTATATTATATAAAAAATTTTGTAAATATTGTATTTGATATAAATAATAGTTTAAATGATATTAAATATAAGAATTTACTTATAGATTTACAAAATAAAAAATTAGCATATATTAGTTCTATTTATGATGAAGATTATTTATCAAATGAAATAAATAATTTAGTATATTATAAATATTCTAGTGATATTTATGATAAAGTTAAATCTTCAACTATTAATAATTTTACTTATTTGATTGATGATAATAAAATAGATGTATATTTTAATAATATTGAATTTAAAGATATAGATTATAGACCATATGTATCAATTTTATTTGATAGTGAAGTAAATACTACTACTGATTATATACCAGGTAAAAAATATATTTCATTTACTTATGATGATGGACCTAGTGAATATACTAGTGATTTATTAAAAACATTAGAATTAAATAATAGTTCTGCTACATTCTTTATGATAGGTAATAGGATGAAATATAATAAAGAAGTAGTAAATGAAATAGATAACTCTAATAGTGAGATTGGAATGCATTCTTATTCCCATAAATATTTAACTGATTTAGATGAAAATGAATTATTAAATGAAATAAATTCAGTAAATATATTATTTAATGAAATAACATCTAAAAATATTACATATTTAAGACCACCATATGGTAAATATAATGATAGTGTTTTAGCTCTTCCTTACAAAATAGTTTTATGGAATATTGATCCTAAAGATTGGTTAGTTAGAGACAGTGAAAAAATATATAATAATGTTATTAAAAATGCATGTGATGGATGTATTGTATTAATGCATGATATTTATCCTGAAACAATTGAAGCTACTAAAAAATTAATTCCATCATTAAATGAAATGGGATATGATGTAGTTAGTATATCTAAATTAGTAGAGCTTAAAAATTATGATATAGAAAATAATAATATAATTAGTATTATTAAATAGTTCAGAAATGAACTATTTTTAAATTAAATTAATAAAAATACTTTATCTTTTATTAATTTTATGTTATACTTTTTATTGTTATTTAAAAGGCCTGCTAGCTCAGTTGGTAGAGCAACCGACTCTTAATCGGTGGGTCTAGGGTTCAAATCCCTAGCAGGCCACCATATGTATATTAAATATCTTATTTCAATATAGAAGTAAGATAATTTTAATTATAAATGGAAACAAATTTGAATTTAAACAACTAGAAGCAGAAGATTTTATAAAAAATTAGTAAATTAAAAGAAAGTTAGCCAAAAGATAAAAATGGTTCTACTATTGCAATAACACCAGATAGTGATATAATAAGTATTTGTGAGAATTCAAATGGAGATAAAGGAAGAACATTATTAGAATTTGCAGTATCAAAAGATTATGATGAAACAATAAATTAAGAGATAAGGAGATAAAAAGAAAATGAAATATCCATACACATTTGAAGAATATAGAGAAGAAACTTTAAGACAATTTAAAAAATATTATCCAAAATTATATACAGAAGATGATGAAGATATAAATGATGTAATTAAATGTGATTATAATTCAAATAAAGAAATGTATGAAGATGGAGATACAAGTTATTTTAAAGATACTATTGAATTAGAAGTTAAACCAACTGTATCTTGTATTTCAATGTTTTAAAAATAGTTTAAATTATTTTGAATTAGTAATATTATTGGCTATAATTTAATTGTCGTGAAATAGTAACGAGATATAATCAAAATATTATGATATAATTAATAATGAGGTGATATTAATGGATAAAGAATTAGAGTTAGCATTAAAAAAAGAAAAGAAAAGACAACAAAATAATATAGAATTAATAGCAAGTGAAAATTATGTATCTTCATCTATATTAAAATTACAAGGTAGTATTTTAACAAATAAGTATGCTGAAGGTTATCCTAATAAAAGATATTATGGTGGATGTGAGTATATTGATATATTTGAAAGTAAAGCTATAGAATATGCTTGTAAATTATTTGATTGTAAATATGCTAATGTACAGCCACATAGTGGAAGTTCTGCTAATATGGCAGTATATAGAGCATTATTAAATAAAGGTGATACAGTGCTTGGTATGTCACTTAATCAAGGTGGTCATTTAACTCATGGAAGTAAAGTTAATTTTAGTGGAATTGATTATAATGTAATTGGTTATGAAATAAATGAAGAAACTGAAACACTTGATTATGATAAAATAGAAGCATTAGCTATAAAAGAAAAACCTAAAATGATAATAGCTGGATCTTCTGCTTATAGTAGATCAATAGATTTTAAAAGATTTAGAGAAATAGCTGATAAAGTAAATGCATATTTAATGGTAGATATGGCACATATAGCAGGGCTAGTTGCTGCTAAATTACATCAAAATCCTACTAAATATGCAGATGTTGTTACAAGTACAACTCATAAAACACTAAGGGGTCCAAGAGGTGGATTAATACTTACTAATAATGAAGAAATAATTAAAAAAATAAATAAAGTAGTTTTTCCAGGTATACAAGGTGGACCACTTATGCATGTTATTGCAGCTAAAGCACAATGTTTTTATGAAGCATTACAACCTGAATTTAAAGAATATGCTAAAAATGTTATAAATAATGCATCTGCTATGGCAAATGAATTCAAAAAAAATAATGTTAAAGTTATATCTAATAAAACAGATAATCATTTAATGCTAATAGATACAAAAACAAGTTTTAATTTAACAGGTGATATATCAGAAAAAGTATTAGATAGTATTTGTATAACAGTAAATAAAAATACAATACCATTTGATAAAGAAAAACCAAGTGTTACTAGTGGTATTAGATTAGGTAGTGCTGCTATGACTACAAGGGGACTTAAAGAAAAAGACTTTATTGAAATTACAAATATAATAATAAAAGCATTAAGAAATTATAATAATAAAAATATACTTAAAGAATGTAAAAAAGAAGTTTTAAATATAACTAATAAATATCCATTAAGTAATATAAAATAATTATAAATAAAAGCACGATTTAAAAATCGTGTTTTTATATTAACTAGCTAAAACAGAAATAGCTACAGTTAAAATACTAAGAACCATTGCTATTAACATAATCCATGCAAGTACTTTTTTCCAAAAACCTTTTTTAAATTTAAACTTCTTTTTTGCCATATTTATACCTCATTAAAATTATAATATATTTGTCATAAAAAATAAAGAATTAAATATAATTTAATATGAAAATTATTAAAAGTAGAATATTTAAAATATTAGTAATATTATTTATAGTAGGAATTTTACTTGGAGTTATTAGTTATTTATTACTAGGTAGTAATAATAGTAGTATAATTAATTATTTTTCACTTATTAATAATGGAAAATTTGATTATTTTAATAGTTTAATTAATTCAATTATTTATAATTATAAGTATGCATTTATTATATGGATGATTGGAATAATATTCTTTCTTGGAGTATTAATACCAATTATAATTGTTTTTAGGGGTATTTCTCTTGGATTTATGGTTACATGCATAATTTATACTTTTGGATTAAAAGGAGTCTTAATCGCGTTAATAATGCTGTTTCCTTGTGTATTAGTAAATGAATTTATATATTTATTATTAAGTTATTATTCAATTAATTTTTCATATAAGAGTATTAATGCAATTAGATATAACAAATCAATAAATTTAAGAAGTTTTGTTAAAAATTATTTTTTAATATTTTTAATATTCATTTTAGTTTTAACACTAAGTAGTTTATTTGAAATATATATTAGTTCAAATATTATTAAATTTGTAGTATAATATCTATCTAGAAAGGGAAGATATTATGAGAGTAGTAGTTGGTATGAGTGGTGGTGTTGACTCAGCAGTTGCAGCATATTTATTAAAAAAAGAAGGTTATGATGTTGTTGGTCTTTTTATGAAGAATTGGGATTCAAACATCAATAATGATAAAGAAGGAATAACAGATGGAGTATGTCCACAAGAACTTGATTATAGAGATGCTAAAAATGTGTGTGATGAACTTTGTATCCCACTATATAGAGTAGATTTTATAAAAGAATATTGGGATGATGTATTTAAATATTTTTTAACTGAACTTGAAAATGGTAGAACTCCAAATCCTGATATTATGTGTAATAAATATATAAAATTTGATTTATTTAAAAAAGAAGCTAAAAAATTAGGTGCTGATAAAATAGCAACAGGTCATTATGCTAGAATGGAAGATGGAAAACTCTTAAGAGGAGTTGATTCAAATAAAGATCAAACATATTTCTTATGCCAAGTATCAAAAAATCAATTAGAAGATGTATTATTTCCAATTGGACATTTATTAAAAAGTGAAGTAAGAGAAATTGCAAAAGAAAACAATATTCCTGTTTATGATAAAAAAGATTCTACTGGTATTTGTTTTATTGGAGAAAGACATTATCAAGAATTTATTGCTAATTATTTAAAAGGTAAGAGTGGGGATATAGTAGATGTTGAAACTGGTAAAGTAGTAGGCACTCATAAAGGTCTTATGAATTATACTATTGGTCAAAGAAGAAATGTAGGGCTTAGTGGAGATGAAAAAAGACATTATGTATGTGGCAAAGACTCTAAAAAGAACACATTATATGTTGCATATGGAGATGATTCTAAATATTTACTAAGTGATACCGCGTTAATTGAAAATATGAATTTTATATCAGATAAAAGACCTACAGAAGCTACTGCTAAATTTAGATATAGAAGTGAAGATATACCAGTTACAATTGAATATATAGATGAAAGTCATATTAAAGTAAAATATAAAGATGGTAAAGCTGTAACACCAGGTCAAGCATGTGTTGTATATTTAGGTGAAGAGTGCTTAATGGGTGGAATAATAAAACAAGTATTTAAAGATGGTAAAGATATTTGGTATTTAAAATAAAACATAGATTATTTGATTAATCTATGTTTTTTAGTTTGTCTATTGTGACATCACATGCTTTTTTATTAATATCACAATAAATTCCTTTTCTTTTTAATTTTTTACTTACAACAGCAGTTGTACCACCACCTAAAAAGAAATCTGCTACTGTATTTCCTTCATTAGAACATATTTTAATAATTCTTTCTAATATTGCTTCTGGTTTTGGAGTATCATATGTATCTGCTATTTTATTTCTATTATAATTATCAAGCATATCATCTTCTGCCCATAAATTTCCAATAGGCATTACATTAGTTTTTCTATAAGGTAAATTATCAATAAATATTAATTCATTATTTTTATATAACTCTTGTAATTTACTTTCACTTACCAAATAATGTTTATTCAAAGATTTAAAATCAATTTTATTATTTCCAAGTATAATTATATTACTTCTTTCTTTAATATATCCATTTTCAAATAGGGGAGTTATTATTTTATTATCCATTTTAAATTCATTAAATGTAAAATTATTTTTATCTTTTACATAATATAAAATTATATCTACTTGAGAATCAAAATTTAAATAAAAACCTCTTTCTTTACTATGTTTTCTATATATTCTATTTCTAAAACATGATGAACCAAATATTTCATCCATAAGTATTCTAATATATGAATCAAGTCTCCAATTACAATGTAAAAATATACTACCATTATTTTTAAGGACTCTTTTCATTTCAATAAGTCTTGGTCTATACCATTCAACTGCATCTTTTGGTGTACCTAAATTATCATTATAATCATCAAATACTTTTCCAGTATTATATAAGATATCACAATAAATTAAATCAATACACTCATTATCTAAACTTTTAAGTAATTCTAAATTATCACAATTATAAATTACTTGATTATCTTTTTCATAATATTTTTCCATATTTCATCTCTTTTCATAATTATTTTATATTATTTAATTATGTATGTCAAAATAGTTTTTGTTATGTTATAATACATTTATAAATTATTGGAAAAGGAGTGTATATGAAAAGAATAATTGTAGATAACAGAACTAAAAAGAAAATTATTATTTGTGTTATAGTAGGTGCATTTTTATTAATCACTTTATTTAGTAGTTTTCAAACTATTGCATCTGGTGAAGTAGGACTAAAGGTAAGATTTGGTAAAATTGTAAATACTAGTCTAAGTGAAGGATTAAATTTAAAAATTCCTTATATTGAAAGTATTGTAAAAGTAAATATTAAGGTACAAAAATCAGAACTAAGTGTAGAGAGTTCTACTAAAGATATGCAAGTAGTAAATACTACTCTTGCTGTAAACTACAGAGTTGATAGTAAAAAAGCAAGTGAATTATATAGAACAGTTGGAAGTAGTTATGAAGAAACTGTATTACAACCTGCGATAAAAGAAAGTATTAAGAGTGCAATAGCTCAATATAATGCTGAAGAAATAACTACTAAAAGAGCTGAAGTTTCAACTAATTGTTTAAAAGCTTTACAAGAAAAAGTAGAAAAATATGGAATTATAGTAGAAGATTTTAATTTAACTGATTTTAGCTTTAGTGAAGAATATACAAAAGCTGTTGAAGAAAAACAAGTAGCTGAACAAAATCTAGAAAAGGCAAAACTTGAAGCTGAAACAAAAATAGTAGAAGCAGAAGCAACTAAAAAAGCAAATGATTTATTAAAACAATCACTTACAAATGAACTTGTTGCTAAACAATTCATTGAAAAATGGGATGGACATTTACCAACTACATATGCTGGAGATGATATTCTTGGAATGTTCAATATAAAGTAAAAGAGATTTAATTCTCTTTTAAATTGATTAATTAGGTGAACTTATGAATATAGAAGATGAAATATTTAAGAAATCTAAAATTGATTATGATAAGTTATTAAATTATGGATTTGTTTTAGATAATAACATATATAAATATAATAAGTTTATTTTAAATAATACTTTTATGATTAGCGTTTTAGTAAATGGGGAAGGAAAAGTAAATGTAAAAGTATTTGATTTAATAATAAATGATGAATATACTAGTTTTAGAATAAAAGACAATAATAGTTCTTTTGTAAGTAAAATCAATAATGAAATTATAATATTACTTAATGATATTAAAAATAATTGTTTTATAAATAGGGAATTTATCTATGATCAAACAAATAGAATTGTTTCATTAATAAAAAATGAATATAATGACTTACCTGAATTTTTATGGTCTACAGCTCCTAATTATGCTGTATTTAGAAATAAAATAAATAATAAATGGTATCTAGTTATAATGAATATAAATATGTCTAAATTAGATAATAAAACAAATAGGGAAGTGGAAATAATAAATATTAAATTAGATCCAAATAAAATAGATGACTTACTTAAAGAAAAAGGTTATTTTAAAGCATATCATATGAATAAAAAATATTGGATTAGTATTGTTTTAGATGATAGTATACCTGATAATCTAATAATTGATTTAATTCATGAAAGTTATAATTTATCATTATAAAATAATATTTTTAATTTTTTTATTAAAATTATTGACAAATAAATGTAAAGTATTATACAATTAACTTGTAAGATAGATAGGAGAGTTCAGATGAAAGAGTTAAATGAATTATTAAGTGAAATAGGTATATCAAAAGTAAAATTAGCAAAATATTTAGGTGTTTCAAGACAAATGATATATAATTATTTAGAACTTGATTCCTTAAGTAAATGGCCACAAGAAAAAAGATTGTTACTTTTAAAATTACTTGATATAGAAGATAGTAGTGAAACTGCTATTAAAAATATTAAAGTAACAAGTGAATACTTAGAAAATGTAGAAGCTAGATTAAATCAAAATGTAAGGGATATGAATAGCCAATCATTTAATTATAAAAATCTTACTAGGGAAGAGCAGGACTTATTAAATGATTTAATATTCTTAATTAAAGAAAAATTTACTGAAGAAAAAACAAAAGAAACTTATTGGATTTTCTTATATTTATATCATGTTTTACAATCATTAGATAATGTACAAGAAATAAAATATATATTTGCATATTTATCTAAGAAAACAGGATTCACTAATGCTAAAGAATTTAAGTTTAATGAAACAAAACAATTCATTTTAGAAAGTATAATATTTACTGCATTTAATCTATATAATAATGGTGGAGCATCTAAATCTAAATTAGTTGAATCACATAATAGATTTGAACAAGAAATAGAAAATGATAAAGAAGAAAAATTAGGAAGAACACAACAATTAAATACATTTAAATCTCAAGCTTTAAAAGAACTTGGATATTCAGAAGTAACTAAAGAAAATGTTGCTGAAGTATTAAATAAAATGGCTGAAATTGAATCTAGAAAAGTATAATTTTTATACTTTTTTAATGAAGAATATAGCTTCCAATAATATATGTTATGTTAACTTCTATATATAAAATTAATATTAATATATTAAAATTAATTAAATAAAAAGCAATAAAATTTATTTGTTATTAGTTTTATTGCTTTTATTTTGTAATTCTAAATAATCTAATAAATCTAAATAATTATAAGCTTTTCTAAAAAAATGATAACCCCAATAAAAAAACAAAAATATACATATTAATAAAGCTAATGATAATATTATGCCAATAGTAGACAATAAATATTCCATAGGACACCTACTTTCTTATGAATATATTATCATAAATTATATAATTATTCAATTATAATGATATTTTCAAAGTGCTCTAGAACGAATCGAGAAATCAAAAGATGAATAATTATTCATCTCGATTTAAATTTTGATATTTGATTAATATTAAATTATTATCATAAAACATATTATTTTTTAATTTTAATAGTCTACTCTATTTTTATAAATAATTAGATAGGGGAGATTGTTATTTTTTTTGAATTATTTATTTTTTATATAAATAATAATTATAAATTTACTAATTACTAATTATTATTAAATAGTTATTTAAAATTAACAATAATGATTATATACTGCAATCATATATCATTAGAGATAACAATACTAATATTATAAAAATTAGTCCCCTACTTTACCCCATTATTAATTAAATTAAAAACACACACTTTATATCAAAATGTGTGTTTTATAATTATTTTTTTACTGTGAAGTCAATTGTTTGTAGTATTTCATCTGAGAATATTTCATCTTCAAAATCATTAGTTGAGTTTTTAAGTGTATAGTATATTTCTTGTCTTACTTTTGTACTTTCTGGATAACTTCTTCTGTTAGATACATCAACACGACACCAATAATCATTTAAACAATTTGGATTATTCTTCATTTTCTCAGCTAGCCCTACTCTTGTTGATTCTGCATCTTTTACTAATGCATCATATAGTTTTTGTACATATTCATTTACATCTATTTCTTTTAAATATGGTAAATTATCTTCTGTTTCTTTAAATCTTGCTTTCTTATATTCATCTATATTTGTATATTTACCATTTGAAATAGTTTCAATTGCCATATTATCAGTTTTATAATTAACTTCAGTAGTTCCTTTTGATGGATTATCAATATCATTATATATTTTCTTTTTAACTGAATGAATATTACTGTTATATTCTATATATCCATCATCATATCCTCTATATCCAAGCATTTCATATGCAATCCATTTTAATGCATAAGAGTCAGGTCTACCATATGGGTTATTTGGTTGATACCAGTGTGCAGTATTTATACCTTCACCACCATATGAGTTTGAACCACGAGATGCATATTTATAAACTCCAGCATATTTCATTATTCTATTATCAATTAAATCATATACTGTTTCTAGAGTCATTTTATCCCACTCTGATGCATCAATTTGATTAAATCCAGTAGTTTGATAAGCTCTATATAAATTACCATCTTCTGTGTATTTTTCTTCATTTGGATAAGTAACTTTAATACCTATTTCTGCTTTATCTTCTGAACTTAATTGTAAGAATGCTTGTGCTTCAATATAATCCATTACATATATAGTTTCAAATACTTTCTCATAGAAATCTTGTACTTTTTCTGGAGTATCAATTCTAGATGGATCTAAATTAGAACCTATTTGTGTATCTTTATCATAATGTACTGATAAATTCATTACAATATCATTTGGACCAAATGATTGCATTAGGTTACTATCAGCATAATCTTCTCCACCTGCATCAAATCTTCTTCCATTATTTCTTAAGAATAATCTAGCATCAATATTATGAGCAGTTTCATGAGTAAATGTATGATAAGTATATTCTTGAAGTGGCTTCTTTAATTCTTCTGCAAGTTCTTTATCAATATATCCATCCATTAAACCTTCTGCAGACCAATCAATTCTATCACCCCAAGCAACAGCAGCATTACCATCACTAGTTTGCCAACGATTAGTTACTTCATTAAAGTTCTTATGGAATGGTTCTTCTGTTCCAACTTGTTGATATACCATAACACCATTTTCATCATAAGCATATCTCTTATCTAAATGGAATGTATGAATATCATTAAATATTTTTGGATCTCTTAATATTTTATATGCTGTAGCATAATAAGTACTCATTCTATCAGCATAACTTTGAATTCTTCTTCTAAGTATACTTTGCTCATATAAATTTTCTGGATCTTCAATATAACTTCTTTGAGCACCAATTACATATTGAACTGGAGTTGAAATTATATAAGCAGCATTTTTAGGAAGAGTTAATATTGGTAACATCATATCATAATCACGATGTGGTTTATAATTAGCATCTTCATTAATGAAATGATCCCATAGAGTATATTGTACTTCATCTTCTGCTCCATCAACTGGTATTTCAACTAAATATCCTTTAAATTGATTTTTAGTCCATTCATCAAGATTACCATCACCAAATTCAGTTACCATATATTCTACAAATTTAGCAATATTAGGTTGTTTTGTATAACTTGATAGTACACTTGCATATCTAGTTCCTGTTGCACCTGTATCAAAGTTTTCATTTTTAGCAAAATACAATTCTGTAACTTTTTCTGCAGTTAATGATGAATCAAATCCTTCCATATTGAATAACATAAAATCATATAATTTCATACCATCAATATCTAAATCATAGAATCTTCTAAAATAATTATACATATAAAGTACTTTTTCTATTTTATTATCTTTTTTAACTGATGATATTATATAATTATTAATTTCATCATAATTAGTTGTATTTGTATAATTAGTATTAGATAAGAATTTAAGTACAAATTCTTTTAATTCTTTACTAGTAGTTTCATTATAGAAATCTTTATATATTCTACTATCACTATTAGCAGTTAATACATCTAAACTATTAGTATAATTAAGACCTTTTAAATAATTAGTTAAATCATTTACTACTTGAGAATTACTATCAATTATATAATGATCATAATTATAATCAATTCCTAATGCTTTAATATGATAACTAGCTACCATATCATAAGTATTATCATATAAAACTTTATATTCTATATGTGTATTATCTTTAAATACAATTTTTAATTTAGATATAGTTTTTGGATTATCTGTTGTTAAATAACTTACTATATTACCTTTTGAATCAACTGGTATTATATGAGCTATTTCTTTATTATTTAAGTTTTCATCTGTTACAGATTTTGCTATTTCAATAATATTATCTGTTTTATAGAAAGGCATTAATTTTTCTAAATTTTTATATAATACTATTTTATTTTTATCAAACTCTTTATTTTTTGTTCCTTTTAAATCTTCAATTTTTTGAGCATTAAATATAGGTGTATTATCATAAGAAACATCATCAAAGCTCCATATTTCTTCACTAAATCCTAGTGATTTAAAGAAATCTTCAGTTAATCCTTCTTTTGTTATTTTAGTAAATCCTGTAAAATTAATATCTTCATTTTCTAAAGCATCTACATAATAGTTATTATCACTTTCTTTAAATCCAGACATAGGTCTATGTTTAAATCCAGAAGTTAAACTTACATTATTTTTAAATATATTATTGCTACCAGATGCAATATCAAATACATTTTCTTGACCCATACCACCGCCAATTTCAACTTTTACATAGTTATTTTCAAATGTTGAATTATTAGCTATACCTACAAGTCCTGCTCTGAAATTCCATCCACCTGGTATTTTACCAATAGCATAACTATTTTTAATAGTAGTTTTTTCTGAATTACCAACGAAACCACCTATTTGTTGTAAGTTTGCCCATCCAGCATTAATATTAAAGTCAGTAGCTGAGCATTCATTTATTGTAGTATTATTAGAAGTTCCAAAGAATACCCCTACTTTACCTTCATTATTTTCTTTATAGTATTTTTTAATAGTAACTTTTTCTATAGTTGAATCTTTTGCTTCATTAGCAATTGTACCATTACCTTCTTTTGATGGCATTGTAACATCTTCTAATCTTAAATTCTTAATAGTTGCATTATCAATTTTATTAAATAAAGGTTTATTTAAGTTCTTAATTATAAATCCATTTCCATCAAGTGTACCAGTATATGATTCTACATAGTATTTACCATCTGTTTTAATACTACTAGCATCATAGTTTTTATCAAGAGTAACATTTTCATTCTTTGCTAATTTTTGAAGTAATATTTCAAATGCAGTATTTGGATGTGTTTCATTAATAACAACATCTTCTTTTATTTCACCTAAATCTATTTTTAAATTGATTTCTTCTTTTCTTTCTAAAGTTAAATACTTATAATCTAATACTAATATTAAATGTCCATTTTCTTCAGTAACATCTTTTATTTTTGTTCTAATACTTGGCATATTATCCATATTAATTTCTACAAAGTATTTATCTTTATTTTTCTCAAGTTCACTCTTAGATATTTCATCAATTATTTTAGCAGTTTCATTATTATCAATAGTTTCTATTTTATATAAATTAATATCATTTATATCTTTAAGTTCAATAGTATTACTATTTAAAGATATTAATTCATCTAATAATTGATAATCTTGAACATAATTATTACTATTTTTAGCTGTATCATTATCTCTATCATAATCACATGTGATTTCTACATAATATCTTGATGAATTATCTTTTTCAATTTCAAATTCTTCTTTATATTTATCATCTATTAATACTTTTCCATTAGAAGAAGTAACTTTAATATGAGCACTTCCTACAATTGATATATCAGTATTTTTTAATGTAGAAGTTATTTTTATTTTATCTTTTGTTACTTCATATTTGAAGTTTGTTATTTTAGGAATATCTTTTAATACTTCTAATTTAATTATATATGGTTTTGTAAGATTAATTGTTTTACCATTATTTAATATAACTGATGTAATAGATATTTCTTTTTCACCAAATGTATTATAAGCAGGATAAGTAAATTCATAAATTTCATCATTCTTAGTTAATTTATATTCTTTATCTTTTATAACTACTTTATCTATATCAAGTTCACCTAAATCATTATTAACTTTAAATGTAGCTTTTACTGTTTCATCTTTTTCAAAATAACTATCATTATTTTTACTAATAGATGTACCATTTGTTAATTCAATTTCAGTATCTTTTGAATTATATAATTCATATTTAGTTTTATATATTACATCATTTGTATAAGTATTTTCATCATTTTCTTCTTCGAAATAATCAGAATCTAAATCATAAGTTGCTTTAAATATTAAATCTAAATTCTTATCTTTTTCTACATTATCAAATACAATAGTATTTTTACCTCTTGTAATAGTTTTTTGAGTACTACCAAGAGTTACACTACCTTCAATGAAACTTTCATCTTCTTTAGTAGCTGTTTCATCTACTTTTACTTCAAATTCTAATGTAACTGTTTGTTTATCATAATCTTCAGAAGTAATTTTAAGATTTTCTATTGTAGGTTTATCTTTTAATACTTCAATTTGTATTTCTTTTTTAGGTACTGAATAATAATTATTTTGTTTATCATAATAAGTATTTAATTCTAATTGTACCCTATTTGTACTTAATGTATAAACTCCAGCTTTTGAAGGTGTTGTAATACCAATTTTTCCTTTATATGTTCTAGGTTTTTGAGTAGATTCACCATTTGGAATATAATTAACACCATTTACAGAAATTTGAGATAATCTTGAATATGTTTTACCATTATTAGTCTTAATGTTTTCACCTACATGAACATCATAACTAATTTCATAATTCTTTTGATTTTTAGTAACATATTTAGATTTCTTTAATGTAATTTCATCAATATAAATTTCATCATTTTGAATAAAAATATTTGCTTCTTTTAAATTTTGACTATTATATTTATATTTTTCTGATAATTCATAATCTGCGATTAATTTAAATGTATAATTACCATCAGTATTTTTATCATAAGAAAGTGTTACACCATTTGATTCACTTAAGAATAATTCTTCTGGTAAAATCTCTTTACTATCAATTATTTTATCTGTTGAATCAACTAATACTGCTTTTAATTTAGCTAATGATAAATTATCATCTTTTAATTTATATTTAGCTGTTATAGTTTTATTATTACTATCATTAGTAAGATTCATATATTCAATACTTGGTGCTTCTTTTAATACTGTATATGAAAGTTTATTTACATTAAAATCAGTTTGATTATTATATGTTTTTAATGTATTTAATTTTATACTATTAAATGTTATATCATGTTTACCAAAATCCAATTTAGCATCATTTATAATAACTTCATAATAATTATCTTTTATATTATTTACTTTATATACCTTATTATCTAATGTAACTTCTTCAACTTTAGCACCTTTTGTATTAGTACTTGTAAATGTAATAACTGGTTTTTGATTATTCTTAATAGCATCAGTAATAGATACATCACTTAATGTAAAATTATAATCTCCACCTACTAAGAATGAATGATTATACATCTCTTCATTAGTATATATATTATTTTTATCTTCTTCTACACTATCTAAATCATAACTACCTATAACTTTAACATTATATGTTTCTGCATCATTAAATTTATAATTAATAGTTTTTGATTTTTCTAATATTTCAGATAATACTTGTTTATCTTTACTATATATACTAATTGTGGCTTTACTAAGTGCACTATCAGTATCTACTAATTCATAACTAAGTGAACTATTATCTTCACTAATATTTATTTTATTAATATATGGTGTATCTTTTAATACATCTATTTCTATTTTTAAATTACCTTTAATTTTAACATCATTTTCTAAAATTAATTTTTCTATATTATATTCTTCAATTCCAGATTCATTTGGAGCAGTTATATTAATATAATATAAATCATCTTCTTTATATGCAGGTACTTCAGTTCCATCTTCCATTATAAATGCTAATATTTTTGGATTTCCTGGAACAACAGTTGCATCAATATAAATTTGTTTTGTTTCTTCTTTTTTAAAATAATAATCTTTATTTTTATTTGAAAGTTTAACTTCTGATCTATAAATTTTAATTTCATGATCTTTAATTAAATAATCACTATGAGTATTTAATCCATTATTTTTATCTGAATCTAAATCATAATTAACTTTTATATCTGCAGTATATATTTGTCCTGAATCAAGATTATCTAAGATTTCACTTAATTTAATTGTATTACTACCTTTAGTAATATTAACTTTTTCTACTTCTTTATTTTCTTTTTTAATAATAATTTCTCCATCATTAAATGAATTATCATTATCAATCAAATTAAATGTAATAACTGGTACATCTAAAGATTCATCTACAAAGAAGTCTTCAATAGTTGGTGCATCTTTTAATACATCTACATCAAATGAAAGCTCTTTACTTATTTTATTATCATCAAGTGTTATTTTATCAATTGTATATGTATTTAAACCTGCATGTTCTGGAGTTGTTAATTTAAATCCATAAGTTCCATTTCCATAACTTGTAGGTAAATAGTGATCATTCCCTATAGATACTTTAGTAACAATAGCATAATTATCTATTGGAACAACTTTAGCATTAAATTTTAATTCTACTTCACTATTTTTATTAGCATGATATAAACTTTCACTATAATGAGTTAGAGATATATCATATATATGTAATTCATAATTAAATATAGATCCTGTAAATTCATTTTTCTTATTATCTTTATTAGAATCTAAATCATAAGAAGCTTCAATATCTATATTATATCTTTTTCCTGATTCAAGATTTAATTTATATTCAAAGTTTCTTATATCTAAATTTAAATTACTATTATATACTACTTTATTACTTTCTATATCAGTAATAATTAATTTAGCATTTTCTAATGCTTTATTATCATTATTTAAAGTAAATGATATTTTATTTTCTTTTTCATGATACATAAAGTCTATAACTTCTGGTTTTTGTTTTAAAACTTCAAATTTTATATCATAATTACATAAAACTACAGTATTATCATTTAAAATAACACTATTAATTTTATATATTTTTACTCCAAATGTATCACTACTATCTAAAGAAACTATATATTTATTATTTTTATATGTAACATCATATTCTTTATTATCAATTACTATTTTTTTAATAGTTTGATTTAATGATTTTGGATTAATTTTAGCAGTGAATTCAAAATCAAATTTTTCATTTTGATTTACAAATATATTAGTTGAATTATCTAGTGGTGTAATATTAACTTCACCATTAGTAATAGTTTCATAATATAATGTTTTATTTGTATATGAATTACTTGTATTATCTAATTTATTAGTATCTAAATCATAACTTCCAGTAATTAATACTGTATATACTTTTCCATATTCTAATGTAGTATTAAGTGTAATATTTTTAGATTTAATATCTATATTTTTTTCAAAAATAACTTTATTTTTATTAAAATCAGTTTCACTTACTTTACCATTTACTATTTTTATATTAGCTGATTTAAGTGAAGAATCAATATCATTAATATTAAATGTTATTTTATTATTTTCATAAAAGAAATTTTCAATTTTAGGAGTACTTTTTAATATATCTACATTAAATATTAAATCAGTTACTTCTACTTCTCTTCCATTTGATAATACTACTTTAGTAATTTTAAATGTTTCTATTCCAGAATTTTTACTTGATTTTAATACTACAGAATAAATATTATTATTTTCATTTACTTTATATCTTGTATTATTTATAAATACTTCTTTTATTTTTACATTATTTGGATTAATTTTAGCAGTGAATTTTAATGTAATATCAGTATCTTTATTTGAATATTTATCTATATTTTCTTTTTGTAATGTAACTTTATAATTAGTTGTATTAGTAGTGTTGCTTTCAGTTATTGCAGAATCAGTAATACTTACTTTACCATCATTATTTACATCATAATCTTTACTATTTATATTATTATTTTCATTTGTAATATCAATTAAATATTCATTAATACTTCTAGCATCATCATAATCTTTAATACCATCATTATTAATATCACCTTTATTTGCATTAATAATTAATAGTATGCTTGTTGTAATTATTGATAATACTAATATAGATGAAAGTGCTATATTAATATGTTTTTTATTTACTTTTTTCATTAATGAAGTTTCATCTAAAAGATCAGAATTAACTAAAATTAATAATATAATTAAAATTAATATTAATGAATATAAAGTATATACTAAAGGTTTATTTGTTTTTACAATTAATATGTTTTTAATTTCATTTTTAACTTTTGTATAACTTGCTTCTGTATTACCTTTATAATTTATATTTAAAGTTAATGTAGCATCATTAAAATCAATATCTTTTTGTCCATCAGATGCTTGAGTATTTTTTAATGATATTTTTGTATTTCCAGCTAGTGGAGCATCTTTAACAAATAATTTTATAATAAATAAATGGCTACTATTTTGACCTGATTTATTTAATAGTGCAAATTTATTATTTTCTTCATTAAATACTATGTCTGACCATTCATCTTGTTCTTGAAAATTATATGTTTTTAAATTTTCAAATACATTTTTATCATAGCTTAGTTCACTAATAAATGAATATAAAGGTTCATTATAATTTAAATCAACCATTAATGTAACTGTATCATTATTAGTTAACTCTGTTTTATCTGCTATAATATTAATGCTTTCATTAGCATATGCATTTATTGGTAATATAATAGCACATAGAATTACAATTATAAAATTTTTTATTCTGTTTTTCATTCAACTTCACCTCTAAAATATTAAATTCAATAATTAATTTTATATGTAGTAATTATTATTTAAATACATATATATATATAAATTATACTATTTTATATGCATTAAAACAAGAACAATTACTTAAATTTCAGTGCTATATTATAACATAAATGATATATTATTTCAATTATAATTAATAAAATATAATAAAAAGTTAAAAGTATAAAAAAAGACATTCATATGAATCATGAATGTCCTTTTAAATTAGACTAACGTGCTCTTGAGTTATTTTTTGCATTACTTCTACTTCTAGAATTACTTTTTGCATTGTTTCTTGCATTATTTCTAGCATTAGAAGAACATCTAGAATTATTTCTAGCATTATTTCTAGCATTAGCCATATTTTATCACCACCCATTATTATTATGGTAATATTTCATTTTATAATGTATATAATTTTAATATGAATATGGAAATAATTGGTCCTTTAATATTATCTTTAATTGCTGGACTTTCTACAATAATTGGATGTATATTTATATTTTTTAAAATTAAAAAAGTAAATGAATTTATAGTGTTTTCTCTTGCATTTTCAATGACTATAATGACAATTGTATCATTATTTGATTTACTTCCTAATTCACTTAATACTATACTAGAAAATTATGGAATTATATTTGGAATTATAATATCAATACTTACATTTTTACTTGGATATTTATCTATAGATAAAATTAATAAAAAAATTAAGTCAAAAAATAATAATTCTTCATTATATAGAATTGGTATTTTATCTATGATTTCATTAATGTTACATAATTTTCCAGAAGGAATTGCTGTTTTTATGAGTGCATATACAGATTTTTCAATAGGAATTAAATTATGTATCGCGATTATGCTTCATAATATACCAGAAGGTATAGCAATAGCAGTTCCAATGTATTATGGAGGAGAAAACAGAAAAAATGTAATTAAAATGACTATGTTATCTGGTCTTGCAGAACCACTTGGAGCATTACTTTCTTACATTATATTAAAGAATTATATAAATGATGTAATGCTGTCATATATTTTAATATTTGTATCTGGACTTATGATTAGTTTATCATTAAATGATATTTTAAAAGAAATACTAAAATATAATAATAAAATATATTTAATTATTGGTATAGTTATTGGATTATTATTCTTTTTAATATTATCAATATTATAATATGTTAAATATGTGAAAAATGATATGTGTGTTATTGAAAGAAAGTGCTTTAAGTGATAATATATGATTATGCAAAAGATAAAAAAGAAAAGAAAATTGAAGAAAAAATATAAAAGAATTCTTAAAAAAATAATAAGATTTATTTTTACTATTTGTTTTTTAGCTATAATTTTATTATTCTTATATTTAATATTTGGTGGTTTTAACAGACCAGTTAAAGATGAAAGAATAGTAAAATCATTTAGTTATGAAGATAATAAAATAATATTAAAAACTAGAAATCATGAAAAAGAATTATATTGTATTTTATCAAATGAAACACCTACTTTAGATAATGAAAATTGGTCATTAGTAGAAAATAATGAATGTAAAAGTAATATTGATATTAATAATTATAAATTATATATTAAAACAGAAGATAAAATTATATATTCTAGTGATAATGATAAAGATGTTTATTTAGAAGTAAATGAAAATAAAAATAAAATTTATTTAGCTGTTAATGGTACATATAATTTTTATAATAAAATAATTGGTAATAGTAAAAGTATTAAAATAAGTAATACTAATAGTGAAATAGCTAATATTAGTGAAAATGGAATTATTAAAGGTATTAAACCAGGAAATACTACTATTAGTGTAAAATATAATAAAAAAGAATATAAAATTGATGTATTAGTTACTGATTTAATAACAGTAATGCCAAAGGGTGGATATGACTATAAAAAAGGATATTTAGCTTGTAATAAATATAGTAAAGAAGATAATGATTTAATAGATGAAATACTTAAAGATAGAATAAATGATGCTGGATATAAAACAAGAGCTGGAGCTGTTGAAGCAGCAAGATTTTTAACATTAGAGTTTCCATATAGAATAAATTATTTTTATGAAAATGGAAGACAAACTACAAATAATGTAGATGGTGAAGGAAGATATTATCATGTAGGATTTTATTTAGATTCGTCTAGATATAAAAATATTACTGGATCTAGTACTGGTCCAAAAGCATGGGGATGTTCAATGTACTCTAACCCTGCTCATAGAAATATTGATAATGGACTTGACTGTAGTGGTTTTGTATCGTGGGCACTTTTAAATGCAGGATTTGATGTAAAAGATGTAGGAGCAGGTTTTTCAGATAATAGTGATTTAACTGATTTTGGTGAATTAAAAAGTCTTACTACTACTCTTGCTAAATCAAATACAATTAAAGTTGGTGATTTACTTCATAGTTATGCTGCTGGTGGTCATATTGGAATAATAGTTGGTATAGATGATAACTATTATTATGTAGCTCAAGCATTATGGTATGATGAAATTGGAGTTGTTATAACTAAATATAAAAAATCAAGTTTACCATCATCTTTCCCTCATGTAGTACTTATGGATAAATATTATAAAAAAGATGGTAATTTAACTAATATGTGGTAATAAAAATAAGCTTATTAATTTAAGCTTATTTTATATTAGAAATAAATGTTCTATTAGTATTTTAATTCCAAATAGAATTAATACTACTCCACCTACTATTTGAGATATATTTTTATATTTACTTTCAAAAGTATTACCAATTTTAACTCCAATAGAACATAAAATAAATGTAACTATTCCAATTATTAATGAAACATAAATAATATTAGTAGTATATACAAATCTATATGCTATACCAAATGTTAATGCATCTATACTAGTTGCAATAGACAAAATAATTAAAGATTTAAAATTTAAACTATTATATTCATTATTTTTATTATTTTTAGTTTCATATATCATTTTAATACCAATAAATAAAAGTATACTAAAAGCAACATAATGATCAATGCTTTTAATTAGATGATTAAATGTATCTCCAAGTATAAATCCAATTATTGGCATTAATGATTGAAATATACCAAAACTAAATCCAACTATTAAATATTTTTTAATATTATTATTTAATGAAAGCCCATAACATATAGATATAGCTACCGCGTCAGCTGCAAGGGCAAAACTTACTAATAGAATTTCAATTATATTCATTTATATCACATTAAATTATATTTTAATATAATTTAAAAATACTATAATTTATCAATAAAATTTAATTTATCTATTGTATCCTTCCCTATTATATCATTTGCAATATTTACAAGTTTATCATAAGAAAGTATTTGTCCTTTAAAATGAGCATCTATTCCATATAAAACTTTAATATCATAGTTTGATGCTATTTGCCAAAATCTTCTATTTGGATATCTTACTCTACTTAATAATTCATTTTTTTCTTCAAGAGTTAAACTATCATAATTTCTATTCCATAAAAATACTCTTCCATATATATTACCAAAATTTATTTCAAGTGGAATATTATATTTTTCAGCACTTTTACAAATCATATGAGTTATTTTTTCTTCTATATCTTCAAAATTATTCATAGATAACATAAATATATCAGGGTGAGCTAAAATAGATACAATACCTAATTTAAAAGCTTCATCTATATAATTTGCATATCTAATTAGTTCATCATTATTAAATTCATTTCTTCCAAATATTTTAAGATTTTTATTATCATCATAAATAAAATGTTGACCTAATATTAAAATATCTGTTTCATTTTTAAGCTCTTTTAAATTTTCTTCTTCACCAGGTAAATATTCTATTTCATAACCTGTTTTAATATTTATATTTTCTTTATATTTTTCTTTTAAATGTTTTATACTACTTAAATAATCTTCTCTTTCTTGATAGTTCATTCTCATATTAGTTCTTTTATCTATTTTTACTTTTTCTGGTGCATGATCAGTAAAAGCAATATCTTTAAATCCCATTTTAATATACTCAAGGATATAATCTTCATCACTTTGATTATAATCTGCATGACCACATCTATATGTATGAGTATGATAATTAAATTTTTGCATGTTTTTCACTCCTTAGTTTACAATTTTTATATTCATATCTATTCCTTGATTATTATATAAGTAATAATCTAATAAAATTCTATCTACTTTTTCTTTATCCAATTTATTACTAGTATCATATACATATGGTGTATATAAAACATCAAATAATAAATAAGTTGAAGCTATTTCTTTAAATCCAAGATTTTTATAAAATAAAGCTCTTTTATGTCTAATAATATTTTCTTCATCTGTTCCTACATTCTCTTTTTCAATTTCAAAGCATATTCCATTATTACTAGCCATATTAATTAATATTTTTATAGCCATAGTTCCATATCCTTGATTTTGATATTCGTGAAATATACCAAAATAATCTACATAATATGGATAATCATTATATAATTTTTCAAGAAGAACAAATCCTACAGTAATATCATTTACTTTAAAAATATAAAATTCTTCAACTCCATCATTATAACTTTTTGTAATTTTATCAAAATTTCTTCTTTCAATTTCTGGAAATAATGATTCATATTTACTATAAATATTATTTACAAATTCATTTATTGTTATTTTTTCTATTATCATAACTATTCACCTTTTATTACTAATTTACATACACATTCTATATGTTTTGTTCTTGGAAACATAGATGCAGCTGATATATCATCAAGAATATAATTATCTAACTTATCTATATCTCTTTTTAATGTATTTGGATTACATGAAATATATACTATTTTATTTGAATTACTATTATTTAAATACTCAATAACATCATTTGAAAGTCCACTTCTTGGAGGGTCTACTATTATAGCATCATAACTTCCTTTTATATTTTTAGCATCATCATTTATAAATTCAATATTATTAATATTATTTAGTTTTAAATTAATATTAGCATTTTCAATTGAAGTTGAATTTATTTCTAATCCAGTAATGTGTTTAAAATTGTCTTTTAAATATATACCTATAGTTCCAGTACCACAATATAAATCTAAAAGTGTATCACCAAAGCCTATATATGATTTAGCTTTATCATATATTAATTTCATTACTTCATTATTTACTTGATAAAAAGAATTTGGATAAATACTATATTTTATATTATCAATTGTATCTACTAAATATTCTTCTCCTTTAATATATTTATTATTTATATAAAGGCAATCACAATCTATATTTTTTAAATCAATATTCTCATTATTAGCACTTATATTAATCATTATTTTATCACTAATACATCTAATCATTATTTCATTAATATTATCTAAATTATATTTTTTTATTTCATTTAATTTTAAGTTAATTTTAGGGTTTAATAAGTAACAATAATCTATTTCACATAAATTATGTGTTTTATCATTAAAATAGCCTAATTTTCCATTTAAAACATGGAATGTAACTTTATTTCTATAATATAATTCATTATTATTAATTAAATAATTAATTTTAGTATTAAATAATTTTTCTAAATAATTAATTTTATTATTTATTTCATTTGAATAAGTTGTATGAAGAAAATTACATCCACCACAAATATCATAATATTTACATTCTACATCAATTCTTTTATTACTTTTAAATATAATATTTAATATTTTACCTACTGCATAATGTTTATTTATTTTAATAATTTCTATTTCTATTTCTTCATCTTTAAGAGCAGATTTAATAAATATAACAAAATTATCTATTTTAGCAATACCATTACCTATATTATCTTCATCAATAATTTTAATTTTGTATTTATCCCCTATTTTCATGTTACCTCCATAATAAAAGTAAATAAGAAATATTAAAACTTATTTACAATTATTTTCTTAATTCATCAAATATAGAATTACCAATACCAAGAGAATTCTTAATATTAAAGTTATCTAAAATAGTAGCACCAACATCAGATAGTGTATCTCTATCATCAAGTCTTTTACCTTTTTTAAATTTAGTATTATATATGATTATTGGTACCATTTCTCTTGTATGATCACTTCCTTTAAATGTAGGATCACATCCATGATCAGCAGTTAATATAAGTAAATCATCTTGTTTTAAATTTTTAAGTAATATTGGTAAATAATAATTAAATTCTTCTAAGCATTTTAAATAACCACTTCTATCTCTTCTATGACCATAAGAACTATCAAAATCGTTGAAATTTGCAAATAAAAGTCCATCAAAATCTCCTTTTGCAAAATCAATAACTTTTAACATTGTATCTATATTATCTTTTGTTTTAATACTAACTCTTATACTTTTATTATTAAATAAATCACCAATTTTACCTATTGTAATAGTAGGTATATTATTTCTATCTAGTAAATCAAGTACATTAATTGGTGGATCTATAGTAAAATCTTTTCTTTTAGCAAGTCTTTTAAAATCTCCTACTTTTCCTGTAAAAGGCCTTGCTATTACTCTTGCAATATTATATTCTTCACTTTTTACTATATTAAATACTTTTTCACATATATCATAAAGTTCATCTATACTTACAATATCTTCATGAGCAGCTATTTGTAATACTGAATCACATGATGTATATACTATAACTGCTCCTGTTTTCATATGCATTTCTCCAAGTTCATTTATAATATGTATCCCATCATCACTTACATTTCCAATAACTTCTCTATTTATAGCATGTTGTATTTTTGATATTAATTCAAGTGGAAATCCATCTTTATATATTTTATATGGCTTTTTTGGAATAGCTCCCATTAATTCATAATGACCATTTAATGAGTCTTTTGCTTTTGACATCGGATTTGCTCTCATATATAAAGATACTATTTTTTCTTCATCTTTTCCAACTAATGAAGTTAATCCTAATTTTTCAAGTACATCTAAATTATATTTATCTCCTATAGTATGTAAAAGAGTATTAGCTCCTTCATCATCATATTTATAAGCATCAAGAGTTGAACCTATACCCAAACTATCTAAAACTATTAAAAATACCCTTTTAAACATTGTCACAACTCTCTTTCTTACTTCTATTAAAATGTTCATTATAACTATCTTTTATAAAATTATTAGCAAGATGAGTATATACTTCAGTAGTAACTACATTTTCATGACCTAATAATTCTTGAACACTTCTGATATCCGCACCACATTCAATCATATTAGTAGCAAAACTATGTCTTAATACATGAGGTGTTATTTCTTTATCTATACCTTGTTTCTTAGCTATTTCACCTATCATTTTATATAATCCTTGTCTAGTAATTCTATTACCATGATTATTTAAAAATAATGCATCTGTTGGTTTTTGTTTTTTTACAAATAATTCTTCTCTATATTTATTTAAATATAAATCAAGATAATTTACTGCTATTTTAGATATAGGAACTATTCTTTCTTTACTTCCTTTTCCATATACATTAACTACCATATTATTTAAATCAATATTATTTATATCTAAATTAATAAGTTCACTTGCTCTAAGCCCAGTTGCATATAATAATTCAAGCATTGCTTTATTTCTATAATCAAAAGCTGTTTCTAAATCAATATCTAATAATTTATTTACTTCTTCAATAGATAAATATTTAGGTAGTGCTTTCTTTCTTCTTAAACATTCTACATCTTCTGCTACATTTACATATCCTTTATAAATAGATAAGTATTTAAAAAAACTTTTAATACTAGCTATTATTCTATTTACTGAACTTTCATTATAATTTGGAAGAGCATGTAATATATAATTATCAATATCTTTTTTAGTTATATCATCTATTTTCTTATTTTCATATTCTAAAAAGAATCTAATATCTCTCATATAAGACTCTAATGTATTTTTACTATAATTTTTATCAATTTTTAAATAATCAATAAAATCATCTACAAATTCTTTATTATATATTTCAATCATATTATCACTAATATAATTATATAATAAATTGATTTTATTTAATAGTATTTTTACTTTAAATTTACAAATAAAGTTGGTAAAATAATAAATGTGGTGATTTAAATGGAACTATTACAAAACAAATTAAGACCTGATAAACTAAAAGATGTTTTAGGACAAGACCATTTAATTGGTAAAGGTAAAGTATTAACTAATTTAGTTAAAGAAAAAAAGTTATTTAATATTATATTTTATGGAAGAAGTGGTATTGGTAAAACAACAATAGCACTTGCTTTAATGAATGAATTTAATTTAAGATATAGAATGTTAAATGCCACAATTAATTCTAAAAAAGATTTTGAAGTTGTAATTGAAGAAGCTAAACTTTATAATGGAATAATTTTAATAGTTGATGAAATTCATAGAATGAATAAAGATAAACAAGATATATTACTTTCATATATAGAAAGTGGACTTATTACATTAATTGGGCTTACTAACTCAAATCCATATCACTCTATTAATCAGGCTATTAGAAGTAGATGTCAATTATTAGAATTACATTCACTTACTGAAAGTGATATTGAAAAAGGAATAAAACGTGTAAAAGAAGTATTAAGTGATATTAAAATGGATAATAAAACTATTAAATATATTGCTCATTTATCTGATGGAGATATTAGATATGCTTATAATTTAATTGAATTTGTTTATTATGGTTTTAATAAAGAAATAACTATTGAAAATATAAATGAAGTTAATAGTAAACCATCATTCTTTACTGATAAAAATGAAGATGGACATTATGATATGCTATCAGCTTTTCAAAAAAGTATTAGAGGAAGTGATGTAGATGCAGCACTTCACTACTTAGCAAGATTAATTGTATCAGGAGATTATGACTCTATTTATAGAAGAATGATAGTAATTGCATATGAAGATATTGGTCTTGCAAATCCAGGTATTGGTCCAAAAGTAATTGCTGCTATTGAAGCAAGTGAAAGAGTTGGATACCCAGAACTAGTAAAACCACTTAGTGTAGTTGTAATTGAAATGGCATTAAGTCCTAAATCAAATTCAGCAGATGCATCAATTAATGCTGCAATTAGTGATATAATGTCTGGTAATGTAGGAAGAATACCAGAACATATAAGAACAACTAGTCCAAACTATAAATATCCACATAACTACCCTAATTATTGGGTAGATCAACAATATTTACCAGATAACTTAAAAGGAAGAAAATATTATAATCCTAGAAAAAATAAATTTGAAACTGAAATGTATAATTTTAATCAAAAAATAAAGCAATCAAAATAAAAAATGAAGACTGAAATGAAAAAGCGTGAATTTAATATTAAAGTTCTAAGATACATCTGTATCATATTATTTTTACTTATTGTTTTAATACTTGCTTTTAATAATCAATCTTCAAATTAATCATACTAATATTTAGTCTATTTTCAAGAATATTTATTATTTATTACATATTATTTTGTTCTTTCCTTTTAAAAAATAAATAATACATTATAATATATAAAACTATACCCATTATAAATCCAACATTATGTGCAAGAACTGTCCAATAAGTTTCTGAATTCATAAAATAAGTAAAGAATACACCATAAATTGCTAATACTATTTTATAGCTCTTTTTAATTTCTTTCATGCTTCCTTTATGTGTTAAAACATAACCTAAATTCATTCCAATAATACCAAAAACAGCTATTGAAGATCCAACTTGTGCTACTGTATTTAAGTTATAAGACTTATCTAAAATTGGATACAATGCATTTGTAATCATACTTCCAAATACTCCAATTAAGATAAATGATAATAAAAATACAATTTTATTAGTGTATTTTTCATTTAAATTTCCAGCAAAATATAATCCAACCATATTAGCTATTAAATGTAAAATCATAAAATGCATAAATAAACTAGTAAAATTTCTATAAAAAGCCATTCCATTAGGACAAATATCAGTACCACAAATACCAAAATGTTCTATATATACACCTAGTTCTGAAAATATAGTGACAATAAAATATACTAATGTCATAAATAATATTAAAAAATTAGTTACAGTTAAATACTTTTTAATTTTAATCACCTACCTTCCTACTTTTTAAGTATATATTTTTATAAATTTAAAGTCAAATAAATAAAATAATATAAATAGAAAAAACAAGAGTATATTATTAAACTTTTAAGATACATCTGTATCATATTATTTTTGCTTATTGTTTTAATACTAGTTATAAAAAAATAAAGACACCCTATACAGGATAGAGTGTTAACTCAATTTTTGAGAAGACATTCACTGCAATAATAAATGTTTCTCTTTTTTTATTTTACTCAAGTCTCACTTGATGTATTCATCAATATCATAAATACTAATAATTTTCAAGATTATATATTATAAATAATTAAATCAAAAATCTTTTCTTACTAATACTTTATTTTCTATTTTATTTTTTTCATTTAATATATTACTAATAATATTAAATTTATTTATCATTTCTTCTTGAGTATTACAAGGAAATTTTTTTATTCTTCCATGTATATCCATCATTTGGTGTCTATCTTTAAAATATGTTTTAAGAAATAGTCCACCATCATACCAATGTCTTTCATTACTAAAATAATGCCTTTGGATTTTTGTAAAAACTTTCCAATCGTTTTTATTATATATAGCTATTAAAGGTTTTGTTTCATAAGAATTATTATACTCTTTAATCCTACTAATTAAAATAAAACTAAAATCTCTAATTTTAATATTAGGATGATATAATATTTTTTCTATTTCAAAATCATCAAGATTTGCAGTACCTATTGGAAAATCTACATAATTATTATAAAATTCTAACTTATAATATATTTTTTGAATGTTTTCAAACATATGCATCACCTATTAAGACGATATTTTAACATATAATTAAATACCATTCAATATTTTTATACATAGTTTTTATTATTTACTACATCATTTATTATATAATTTGTAATATAAAGACCTGCTACTGCTGGAACAAATGCAGTTGATCCAAGCATAGTATTATTAATTGCTTTTTCAGTTGATGTAACTACTACTACATCTTTCATTAAATCTTTATCTTTACCTAATTCTTTTCTTATTTTTTTAGCAAGTGGATCTGTTTCAGTTTTATCAAGTGTCGTAATTTCTAATTTAGTTGCATCCATTTTATTAGCAGTACCCATTGATGAAATAAGTTTAATATTTTTTTCATGGCATTCTTTTATTAATTTAACTTTTACTTTAGTAGTATCACATGCATCAATAATATAGTCATATTTGCTACTAAATAATATTTCCATATTATCTTCTGTAATATGAGTATTAATTATATTAACTATTGCATTTTTATTTATTAATTTAATTCTCTTTTTCCATTCTTTAGTTTTATATTTATTATTATTTTTAGATGTTGCGATAATTTGTCTATTAATATTACTCGGTTTAATTGTATCTCCATCTACAAGAGTTATATTATTAACTCCACATCTAGTTAATGATTCAATTGCGTATCCACCTACACCACCAAGTCCTAATATTAAGATATTTAATTTTTTAATTTTTTCAAGATTCTCACTTCCAACTAAACTTTCTAGTCTTGTAAGATTCATATTATTCCTCCCTTTGGTGGTATATATTATAGCATAATAAAAACCTAGTGTAAATATAGTGTAATAAAAACTCGCGGTAAAACGAGGTGGTAGGACACATAATATACTCGGGATCTTGTCAAATGACAATATTCAACTCCATATACTAATTAGTCCCCCTATAATATTACATAGCCGGTTTATTGTGACTATATTTTCTTTCTAGGTTAATTTAATTTTATCATATTAATTTTAATATGACAAGCTAATTTCAATTAGTTTACAAAAATTAATTATTTAAATAATTAAAATGACCATATTTAGCTGTATCATAATAACATTTATTAAGTAAATCTAAATCTTTTATTATATTTTTAGGTTCACATTCCTTATATAGTTTATTATCTACATCCAACCATCCAATATCACTTTTTATACTAATAGACAAAGGTTTTCTAATTCCAATTGCATAACTTATTTGGACTTCACACCATTTTAAATTATATTTTTTTAAATAATCTACTGCGATTAATCTTGCTTTATAAGCAGCACTCCTATCAACTTTAGTTGGATCTTTTCCACTAAAAGCACCACCTCCAACACTTGAAAATGAATGATAATTATCTACTACTATCTTTCTTCCTGTAAGTCCAGCATCAGCATCAAATCCACCAAGTTCAAATTTTCCTGTTGGATTAATTAAAAACTCTTCAATTTCTAAATTATATTTTTTACAAATTCTAGTAGCAATATCTTTAATAATCTTATCAGTCTTATTTCTTTCAACTTCTGTATTTTGATAAGAAATAGTAAATGTTTTAATTTTAGTAATTTTATTATCTTCATAATAACCTGTAATTTGAGCTTTTCCATCAGGTTTAAATCTATTATCTTTTTTAATTAGTTTACTATATTCATAAGATAATTCTTGTAATATAACCATAGAAGTTGGTAAATAATATTCATTATCTTGGCAAGCATAACCAAACATCATGCCTTGGTCCCCTGCTCCCATAACTTTGTTATTAGTACCAAGTGCTATATCATTACTTTGAAGTCCAATATTATTAATAATTGTATAATTTGTACTATAACCAATATCTTTAAGTACTCTTTTTACAGTTTTTTCTACATCTACATAAGCATTTGATGTAACTTCACCAGTAATAAATATTATTCCTTTACCACCACAAGTTTCAATACCACATCTACTATTTTTATCTCCTTTCAAGTATTCATCAAGTAAAGCATCACTAATTTGATCACACACCTTATCAGGATGACCTCTAAATACAATTTCATTACTATATAATCTCATACTTCACACTCCTTCTTTAGATAATATAGATTACCTTAAAAAGAAAAAATACCTAAGATAACTTAGGCATAAGTATAAGTTATCCTCATCCATCTGGGTTTACCACCTAACTAAATAGGTTGGTGTGATCTACGAGCCAGTCTCTAAATCACTCTTTATAAGGTAATATATAAAATTGTTTTTGTCCTTTGGACATATTAATTATAACATACTATTTTAAAATTACAAATAAAAAAATTAGTTTTACATATACTTTATTATGTTAGATAAAATAAAGAATAATGTATTTATAAAATCAACACTTGTATTGCTAATTGGTGGAGTTTTTGGAAAAATAGTTGGATTTATTTTAAAAATTATTATAACAAGATATTTAGGACCAGAAGGTATGGGACTTTATAGTATGTTATCCCCTACTTCATCACTTCTAAGTGTAATAGCAGTTTTCTCTTATTCTAATGCAATATCTAAAATTATATCTGAAGAAAGCTCACGTGCTAAATCATTACTAATATCAATTATTCCAATGTCTTTACTCTTAAACATTTTTATAATTATAATTGTAATATTATTTTCACCAATATTATCTACTAATTTACTTAAAAATTCATCATTATTGTTACCAATCATTTGTATTTCACTTACTATGCCATTTATAAGTATATCCGCGATTATCAAAGGATATTTTTGGGGTAAACAAAATATGTTTCCATATATACTTTCTAATTTTATAGAACAAATAGTAAGACTAATTTTAATACTTTTATTTATTAATTATTTTATTAATTTAGGTTTAATTTATGCTATATGTTTTGTAATACTAGTAAACACAATTGGTGAAGTATCATCTTGGATTGTTATGGGTAAATATTTTCCTAAAGTAAAATTAACTAAAAAAGATTTTAAAATAAATTTTAATGATATTAAAAAAGTAATGGAATTTTGTGTGCCTTCTACTTTTAGTAAAATTATAGGTTCTCTTTCTTATTTTTTAGAACCAATTATACTTACTAATATTTTATTATTTGTGGGATATACAAAAGAATATATTACATATGAATATGGTGTAGTTAATGCTTACGCGCTATCTACTTTATTAATGCCACAATTTTTTACTCAAAATATGGCTACGTCACTAGTACCAGAATTATCAAAATATTATAAAAAAAGAAATATTGATATGTGTAAAAAAAGAATAAAACAAATAGTTTTAGTTTCATGCTTAATTGGAGGACTCTCTACATTAGTAATAACTATATTTCCAAGTTTCTTCTTAAATTTACTTTATGGTACTACTGAAGGAATTGATTATATAAGATTACTTTCTCCATTTACAATGTTATTTTATATAGAATATCCATTAATTAATGCACTTCAAGCACTTGGTGAAAGTAAAGTTGCTATGAACATTACTATTAAAACATCTATTATAAGAATTATATCAATTATTATTTTTTCATTCTTAAAAATTGGTATGTACAGTCTAATAATATCAATAGTAATAAATTTAATAGTTTCAACTTATCTTTATTATAGTAAAATAAATAAACTATTAGTCATCTAATAGTTCATTTCTCTTAATTATATAAATTTTCTTATTTTTATAAAATGCATAAAATATTTCTTCTTTATTTAAATTATTATCGTTTAAATATTTATTTAACCACTCTTCATTTTTAGATATATAATCAAGTGTATCTTTTTGAATAACACCATCTAATATAAGGGGAAATGGATTTTCATTATCAAGTCCTAGAAAACTATATTTAAATATATTTAATTTACCATTATTTTCAAGTACTGCATATTCTACATCTTTTAAATTTTTAATATTATTATTTCTAAGTTCTATCATCAAGTCATCAAGTGAATATCTTTGTTTCATCATCTCTTTATAATTAATTACTCCTCTATTTATAATTAAACTAGGTCGCCCTTGAATTAAATTTCTAAATTTACTATTTTTTAAAGATAAATAACCACTTACTATTTCAAAAAATAATAACAATATTATAGGTATTATTGTAAGTAACATAGAATCTTTATAATTTTCAATAGATATCGCAGCAAGTTCAGCAATTAACAAGCTTACTACTAAATCTTGAATAGATAACTGTCCTATTTCTCTTTTACCCATAAGTCTTAAAATAACAAGTACAAATAAATAGAAAAATCCAGTTCTTAATATTACAAATACTAAATCCATATAATCACCTAATATTATTATGTTTAAATCATAAAATTTTAAAACATAAATATAATTAATTAGGTGAAAAAATATGAATATGAATAAAATTATTAATTATTTAAAATCTATTGGACTTTTTTTTATAGTACTTTTTGTTTATTTATTATTAATGACAACACTTTATTATTTTGAAGTATTTGAATATAAATTAGTATCTATTATTAATTATATAGCTAGTATTATTATGTTTTTCTTACTTGGATTTAAAGTTTCTAGATTAGAAAAACAAAAAGGATATTTAAATGGATTTTTAGTATCTTCTATAGTTGTAATATTATTTGCTTTAATATCACTCATATTATCAAAATTATCTTTTTCTTCTCTTGTATATTATTTATCAGTAATATTATCATCTATTGTTGGTGGTATAATTGGTGTTTCAAAAGATAAAAATTAAATAAAAAAGATATTTTATTTTTTATTTTTTAGATATCTTTCTTTAAATTCTTCTCTAAATTCTAATAAGTCATCTTTTTCTATATGTTCTCTTATATCTTCCATTAATTTAGTTAAAAATCTAATATTATGAATTGATATTAGTCTTTGACCGAATGATTCTTCTGATACTAAAAGATGTCTAATATATGATTTTGAAAAGTTTTTACAAGTATAACAATCACAATCTTTTTCTATTGGATCTAAATCTTTTATAAATCTTGCATTTTTAAGATTTGTTCTTCCGTCCCTTGTAAGTGCATTTCCATGTCTTGCTAGTCTTGTTGGAAGTACACAATCAAATATATCAATACCTCTAATTACACCATCAATTAAATCCATTGGTTCTCCTACACCCATTAAATATCTAATTTTGTCTTTTGGTAAATAAGCAGTTGCATATTCTATCATTTTAAGTTTAGTTTCACCATCTTCTCCAACGCTTACTCCACCTACACTATAACCATCAAAATCAAGTTTAGCAGTTTCAATAGCAGAAAATTTTCTTAAATCTGGAAATTCTCCACCTTGAACAATTCCAAATTGAGCTTGAGTATCTCTTTTTTTATTAGCATCTAAACTTCTTTTAGCCCATCTAAGTGTTCTTTCAACGCTATTTTTCATATATTCATGAGTTACTGGATATGGTGGACATTCATCAAAACTCATAATTATATCTGATCCTAGTTTATTTTGTATCTCAATACTTTTTTCAGGTGTTAAAAGTAAATTTTTACCATCTAAATGACTTTTAAATTTAACTCCTTCTTCACTTATATCTTTTGGTTTAGCAAGAGAAAATACTTGAAATCCACCACAATCTGTAAGTATAGGTCCTGTTTTATAGTTCATAAAATTATGTAGTCCACCTGCATTATCTACTACATCTTCTCCAGGTCTTAACCATAAATGATATGTATTTGATAATATTATATCAGCATGAGCATCTTTTAATTCTTCTGGACTTAATGTTTTTACTGTTGCTTGTGTCCCAACAGGCATAAACATTGGAGTTTTATGATGTCCCCATCTTGTCTCAAATTCACCAAGTCTTGCTCCACAAGATGATTCTTTTATTACTTTAAATTTTAAATCCATTATTTATTCCTCCTCACTTGTTAAAAACATTGCATCTCCAAAACTAAAGAATTTATATTTTTCTTTTTGGGCATGTTCATATGCATTCTTAATTATATCAATACTACTAAATGCAGATACTAGCATTACAAGAGTACTTTTTGGTAAATGAAAATTTGTAATTAGGGCATCAGCTGATTTAAATTTATATGGTGGATATATAAATATACCTGTTTCTTCACATGTACTTTTAAATTCATTATATTTTGTTATATTAGCTTCTAGTGTTCTTAGTGATGTTGTACCAACACAAATAATTCTTCTTCCTTCTTTTTTAGCTAAATTTAATCTATCAGCAACACTTTCACTTATTTCATAAAGTTCACTATGCATATCATGTTTAGTTATATCATTTTCTACTACTGGTCTAAATGTTCCAAGTCCTACATTTAAAGTTACATATAATATTTCTATTCCTTTTTTATGAATTTCATTTAGTAATTCATTTGTAAAATGTAGCCCAGCAGTAGGAGCAGCAGCACTACCTGTTTTTTTAGCATAAACAGTATTATATCTATCATTATCTTTTAATTTTTCATGTATATATGGTGGTAGTGGCATTGCTCCAACACTATTTAAATGTTCTACTAATATTCCTTCATATATTAATTTAATATTTGTAATACCATCATTTAATACTTCCATTACTTCACAACTAAAATCATCTTCAAATTTTATTTGTGTGCCTACTTTTACTCTTTTTTGTGGTCTTACTAAACATTGCCATACATCACTTTCTAATTCTTTTAAAAGTAATACTTCTATTTTAGCATTAGTATCTGTTTTATAACCAATAATTCTACTTGGTAAAACTTTTGTATTATTTAATACAAGTACATCACCTTTTTTTAAATAATTGATTATATTATAAAAAATATCATCTTTATATTTTCCAGTATTTTTATTTACAACTAATAATTTAGAGTGATCCCTATCTTTAATAGGTGTTTGTGCAATTAAGGTTTCATCTAAATTATAGTCATAAGTATTTATATCCTTATAATCCATAATATTTGCTAGGAAAACAGCCTAGCTACTCACTTCCTTTGCTAGTTAATTATAGCATATAATATTTAAATATAAAAGAAAAACTATTATATACTAATAGTTATTTCAATTTTAAAGTTTTTTCTGAATAATTATCATCTTCCATAGATGAATCATCTATAAATAATTTAGAAAACTTTTCTTTATTTTCTTTTATATATTCATAATCTTCTATATCTAAAAGTTTCATTAAATTTGTAAAATCATTTTCAATCTCTTTTTTAAAATAATAAATATAAACAGGATCATTACTTTCCATAATAGCTTCTTCTAGTTTTTCAATATTAGCATTTCTTATATTTTTAGCAAATTTATAAATAAATTCTATATCATTTAATTTAATAATAGCATCTTCTAACTTTTCAATATTAGCACCTTTAATATCTCTTGCAAAATAATAAATATATCTAGGACTATTACTTTTGATAATAGCATCTTCTAGTTTTTCAATATTAGCATCTTTAACATCTTTTGCAAAATAATAAATATACCTAGGGCTATTACTCTTTATAATAGTATCTTCTAACTCATTAATATTAGCACCTATAATATCTTTTGCAAAGCAATAAATATAATATAAATTTCCATTCTTGATAATAGCATTTTCTAACTTTTCAATATTAGCATCTTTAATATTATTTGCAAATTCATAAATAAATTCAGCATCATTACTTTCAATAATTGCATTACATGCTATTTCACTATCAATAACTCCTAATTCTACTAATTTTATAAATCCTTTAAAATTTGTATACATTGTTTGCATTATATTTAAATTCATTTATGTATTTCTCCTTTATAATTTAAATTTTAAAGTTAATGGATTATTCATATTTTTACTTAAATCAATATTTTCTTCTTCTGATATTTCTTTAATTAATTCATCTGTATATAATAGCCCTTGTATTTCTCTATAACATGCATCAAGTAAATCTTTTCTTTTAACATTATTAGTATCATTAATACAATCATAAATAGTATCTAAATCTTTAATTTTATTTCTTTTTAAAAATAATTTAAAATATTCATTGTCATCTAATGTAATTAATGAAAATAAAAATGAATCAACATCTATAGATGGATAATAATAAATGTCATCATTACCAATATAATCATCATATAATAAATCATAAAGTGTTTGAATAAATAATTTATACTCATAATATGAAGTAAATTCTTGATTTAGTTCATATTTTCTTTTTTCAGAAGTATTTCTATATTCTAAAAGACTAATTTTATTATTTAATTCATTAATAATAGAATCTTTTTGTTCTTTATTATATTTTTTATTTAATTCATCTTTTTTAATTTTATTAAATATGTTAATTAAAAACTCATAAATTGTTTCTTCCATTTCATCACTATAATATATCTCTATTGAATTCAATCTATTATAAAAACTTCTAATACAATTTAATTTAAAATTATAAAGTAGTTCTTTTAATTCAGAAGATAAATTAATATTACTTTCTATTTTTTTAACTACATCTAAATAATTATCATATAGATTTAATAAATTATATTTATTTATATTTTCCATTATATTTTAAATTAATTACTTTCTTTTAATGTTTTCAATCTTTTTTCAAGTCTTTTAATTTCATCTTGTTTTCTTTTTTCTTTTTGTTCATCAATTAATCTTTTTTGCTCATCATTAGCTATTTCCATATGTCCACATCTATTACAAACTCTTTGCCAAATAATTTCTTGAGATTCACTATTATAGTTAGAAATAACTTTCTTTTCCCAATTAGAAAATTGATGTCCTTCCTTACTACACATTGCAGAAGCTAAAATATGTAAGTAAACATCTTTATATTCATTAACTTTTTCTGAAAATGATTTTAAAATTGCTAATTGATAATCTATTGGTAATTCTTTTATAGTTTTTAATGTTTTTAACAATTCTTCTTTATCTAAGTCTGTATTTTGTACAAAATTTTCTATTTTCATTGATTCAAAATAACTTTTATAATCCCAAATAATTTCAAAATAATCTTCATTGTATTCATTACATCTATTTTCTTTTTGACCTAAATAAATACAATATTCACTTGCAAATGAATCAAATTTATCAGATTCAACTAATTCTTTAATTAAATTATAACCTTCATCAGCATCTTTCCAAAATGGACTTTTAAATTTAACTTTAAGAATTCCATTATTTTGATTTTTATTATTTTCTAATTCTTCTTTAAATCTTTTTAATAAAATCTTTAATAATTTATTTTGCCATTTCTTATCAATATTATCTATTTTTGGTTTTTGAATATTTTGATAATATTGATTACTAATATTAAATGCATTATCATTATATTTCATATATTTAATCTCCTTAAACTTATATATTTATTCTATTTTTAGAGTTAATGGATTTTCACTTTCTTTATTAAGATTAATATTTTCTTCAGATATAGTTTCTTTAACTAATTCATCTGTATATTCAAAACCTTGTATTTCTCTATAACAAGCATCAATTAAATCTTTTACATTTGCTTTAATATAATAAGTCATTTTATCTGGTACTTTATTAGATATATTAGTATCTTTAAAATTATTTCTTTCTATAAATAATTTTAAGAATTCAATAAAATGTATTTCAACATTTGTTGGAAGTTTAAGAGTATCAGAATTTTTATTCAATTCTAATGTTTTTGATAAAACTATTTTAAATGTAAATAACATATCATTATTTAATACATTTTCATCTTTATTATTAATACTTTCCATATATAATCTATCCATAAGCATTTGAATAAATAATTTATATGCATAGTAACCTCTTACTTCATTTATTTCATAATTTCTTCTTCTATTAACATTTTCACTTTCTAATATTCCAATTTTATTATTTATTTCATTAATATTATTTTCTATTATATTTTTAAGATCAATATCTTCTTTTGTATTTAATTTATTTGGTATTTCTTTTGTTTCATAACTTTTAATAGAATTTAATACTGAAATTAATGCTTCATTCATACTTGGATTATATAAAGAAATTACTCTATTATATAACATATTAACTGTATTTAATTCAAAATAGTAAAGCATTTTTCTAAAATTATATTCTGAATTTAAATTATTCTTTAATTTATAATCAGCACATATATCTATTATTTCTTTTGCTATTTCTAAATAATTATTTTCATAAGTAATATATAAATCACTAGTACATTTTATAAATTCTATTTTTTTATAAAATTCATTTATTTCTTTATTTATGAATTCTTTCTTTTCTTCTTCTTTTCTTTTTTCTTCTTTATTAATACATTCATCAAAAGCTTTATATAAATTTCTCATAATTTCTCCTTCAATTTTAATCTATTTTTAAAGTTAATGGGTTATTTTCATCTCCTAGAGTAATATTTTCTTCTTTAGCAACTTCTTCAATTAATTTATCATAATAATCAAACCCTTGTATTTCTCTATAACAAATATCAATTAAATCTTTTATTTTAAATTTCATTCTTAAATTGTTTTCAGAAAGTTCATCATAAACTGATACATAATTATTATATACACTTGAATTATCTAATTTATTTCTTTCTATAAATAATTTTAAAAACTCTTTAAAATGTTCTCCAAATTCATTTAAAATTCTTATTTCATAACAATCTACATCTTTAAATGTTTTTATTTTTGAATTAGGTATATATTCTATTAATAATGAAAATATTATTTCTCTATTTAAAACATTGTAAATAGTACTATAATTTTCATCATGCAATCTTTCAATTAACATTTGAATAAATAATTTATAAGCATAATATGCATTTATTTCATTTTTTATATATTCTTGTCTTAAACCTAATGCCATTTTCTTTTCAAACTTAATTTGTTCACTTTTAAGTTCATATAAATTTTCCATAAACCCTCCTAAAATCGTTATTTATTATATCACTATATAAATCAAAGTCAAATTAAATTACATTAAAAGTAGATCTTTTAATTGATAAAACTTTATTTGAAATAGTTTCATATATTTCTTTATTTTCATTATAAAATTTTTCAAAAATATCTTTATTTTCTTTGAATAATTTATCTATATTTTTAAATATTTCTTCTTTTATATTATCATCTAATGTATTATTACATTCAAATAATTTTGGATTATATATTTTATCATTATTCGAAAATTTAAAAAAAGCATTATCTATATTTAATATTTTAGATGTTATTTTTAAATCAGTTAATCCAGTTAAATCATATTTATCTTTTCTTTTATATGTTTCGCTTCTAGTAGCATCTAAATAATAATCTATATTGTTATAGTTAGCATATGTAATTAAATGATTACCAATTATTTTTAATAATATATTAGATAATTTATCACTATTAGTATCTAAATAACAAGAAATATTATAAGATTCAATATCTAGTTTATTAAATATATCACAAAGCATAGAAGAAATATGTCTACATACACCACTACCATTAAATATGTTAACTGCAAATAAAGAATAAAATTCATTATAATCTTTATCTATTAATTTAAAACTTTTATTTTTAGATAAATAACCATTATATAAAGTATTTATATACATTCTGTATATTGAATATGGATCTTTATTATCAAATGTTTCATTTAAAACTTTATAGTTATTTAAAAATTCATTATATAAATTTCTTATTTCAACTAATTCTTTTGTTTTAATATTTCCTTTAGATAAAATAAGAGTACATAATATTATTGCACTAATACAAGATATATTATCAAGATAACCATATAAAGCAGTATTACTAGATAATATATCTATAGTACTAGATGAAATCATACTTAAAAAAGTACATTTTGATATATTATTATAAGTATTAATACTCATATTTTTTAAAATTTCATCAATTATATTATTATTCATATTATTCCTTAAAACCTTAGAAAATATTATATAATCTATAATATTTTTGTCAATAAAAAAGATTATAAATTATTTATAATCTCTTCTAAATCTTCTTCTGTACGAAAACCAATTAATTCTTCTTCTTTTTTACCATCTACAAAAAATATTAATGTAGGTACACTCATAATTCTATATTTTAAAGTAAGTTTTTCAAATTTATCTATATCTACTTTAATAATATCTATTTTATCTTGTAAGTTTTCTAGAACTGGACTCATCATTTTACAAGGACCACACCATTCTGCATAGAAATCAACTAAATGTTTTCCTTCTTTAACAAGATCATCTAAATTATCTTCTTCTAAATATCTCATTCTATTTTTCCTTTCTCTTTTAGAAAATTTAAATTTTCTTCTGTTATTATATCATATTTTAAGAATAATTCTATTGCTTCTTTATTAAAGTTTTTACTATCATCTTTATATGTCTTACTAAGATTATTAATTTCATTTATAACTATTCTTACATTCTCTACAGATTTACTCATTATAGGCGTATTATCTAATATTTTATTAGCTAATAGTGATTCATCTATTCCTTTTACTTTTATAAATGGTTGAGTAAATACAAATAGTAATAGAAATACTATAATATAACTTTCAATAAAACCAACTATTCCACCTAATAATTTTGAAACAAATCCAAATATAACAGTAATTTTTAATACTCCTTCAATTATACCACTTATTTTTAATATAATTCTAAGTATTAAATATAATATTGAAAATACTACAAAGAATGCGATTAATTCATAAAGTAATATATTTAAAATTGATACACCTTTAAATATTCCATTAAAATTAAAGAATGGTAAATTTTTATATAAGAATGTAGAAACTGGTACTCTTAAATAAAAAGAAATTACTAAAACTGCTATTAAACCTACAAGTAAAACAGTTTGTTTAAAGAATCCCCTTCTAAAACCAGACATTATACCTAAAATAAAAACTATTATTATAATTGCATCTAAAATTGTTAATACCATTATTTTGTTCCTCCTAAACTGATTATATATGGAAATTCTAAACTTCCATCCCCACTTTCTATTTTAACATTTTTATTAAGTGTTATTACAGGTCTTACACTAAATGAATTTGTTACTTTACTTTCATTAATAACATTTTTGTTTACTACAAAATTATATGCATCACTTCCATTATAATATGCAGGTGACATTGTCCAATATGAATCATCAAAATTTAAAAAGCTATTATTATTAAATACATCAAATCCTGCATTCATAACTTCGTTTTTAGTAATTAAAGCTATTGGATAAGTAAGAACTTTACTACCATATTCATTATTTATAGTAAGCCTGTCATTAATATTATAACACTCATAATTAATTTTATTATTATTCATTTCAAAATAACCAGTATTATTATTACCAAATCCAAGTGTTCCATAAAATACTCTGTTATTTGTAAATTCTTTAGTTTTTCTATTATTACAATAAATTGTATCATTAGATATATAATCTTTATAATCACTTAAATTCTCTTTAAAATAGTTTTCTAAATATGTTTTTATATCACTTGAAGATGTATTATTATGTTCAAGTTTATATTCACTACTACTAACTGTTCCATACATAAATCCAACATATGCATTTGAATTAGATTTACTATTAAATACACTACTTTCAAGAGTATCATTTACACATACATTATTTTCATATTTTCCACTATAAATAACTCTTATTCCATTATCCATAGTAGTTCTAATTATTCTATAGCAACTATCTGCTAGGACTAAATTATTATTTAAGTCTTTATTTCCCCTATAGAAATATATAGTTGCTCCATTTATACTATTATTTGTATAATATACTCCATTTGTATTTATATCATTTAAATCTACATTATTAATAGATGATATAGCACTTTCTTCAATAATTTTACCTAGTGTACCTTTTTCATATATATCTTGTCCAATATTAATATTTTTAGATGCTGTTATATCTATATTAGATGAAAATGTTTTATTCATATTATCACTTTGATCTGTATCAGTTTTAAGAAATGTAATTGTCATTTTATATGAATGAGTTTGTCCTTTTTTTAATTCTATATTACTTGCGATTAATTCATCAGTAGTTGGCATAATACTTTCATCTCTATATGCTCCAAAATTATTGTCTTCTATAAGTATATATACTAAATCATTAGGATTTGCAAAATTATTAACTACATTTTCAAGTTTTATATCATAATGAACATCATAGTCTCCTTTATTTTTAATAGTAAATGTTTTAGTTATACTATCTCCAGTATATGCATTTAACATAGTTACATTACTTGTATCAGTATATACAATATCAGTATTACCTTCAAAAGTATTAAGATTAATATTTTTACCTTCACCAAATACTTTTACACTAAAATAAGCATAAGTACATGTTAGCATAAATATTGAAACTAATATTATACCAATACTTGCAAGTATCATACTTAATTTATAATTATTCATAGTATCCAATCCTTTAACTATTGTAATATTTATTTTTAATCTATGATAATTATATAATTAATAAGCTTTTTTTTCAATAAAAATTGAAATAATTACATTAATTTGATAAAATATGTTTGAAGGAGAAAAGAGTTATGTTAAAGGAAAAAGATATACTTGATGAAAGAAAGTCAAAAATATTAAGACAAAAAAGTAATGAAGTAACTTTTCCAATGAAAGAAGAAGATATTTCCTTAATTAATGAAATGATTATGTATTTAAGACTTAGTCAAGATGAAGAATATGCTGAAAAAAATAATATTAGAGCTGGCATGGGATTATCTGCAGTACAACTTGGAAAATTAAAAAGATTTTTTGTCATTTCATATAAAAAAGAAGATGGAACATTTGAAGAATATAAAGTTGTTAATCCTAAAATAGTATCTAACTCTACTGAATTAATTTATGTAGAAGAAGGAGAAGGATGCTTAAGTGTAAATAGATATGTAGAAGGAATTGTTCCAAGATATGCAAGAGTTACAGTTGAGTATTATGATGAATTTGGTAATAAAAAAGAAGTAAGAGTTCGTGAAGAAATAGCTGTTGCCTTTCAACATGAAATAGATCATTTAAATGGAATATTGTTTTTAGATAGGATTGATAAAAAAGATCCATATAAAAATAAAGATAATATGAGAAGTATATAAAATGTAAATGAATACAAAATAAAAAAGTATTTGTTTACTTTTTTATTTTTTTACTTTATAATTAATATAGGTGAAATAAAATATGGAAAAAGGATATGTAAAAAGGTTAATTTTCTGGGGAGTTGTTTGGTTAATAATAGTTGCTTGTGCAGGAGTTGGAATATATATGTATTTCGATGGTCATGGAGAAATGGGTAAAATTAGACAAAAACTAGTACCTATTGCTGATAGATTTAATGGCCTATCATATATAGTAAACTTAAAACAAAATAATAATACAAATGTTACTGCTAAAGTAAAACAAGATAAAATTGTAATTACTTATATTACAGATAGAAGTAAATTGAGTTTCGACTTTGTTTATTCAAAAGAAGGAAATTATGAAGTACTTACTAATAAATATAATACAAGTGATTCATATGCTGGTGAATTGATATCTCGTGGTATGATTGATGCTGTATATTTAGTTAATTCTGGTACTGGTAGTGTATTTGATACTTATGAAAGAGGAGATTTTACTGAAACTACTGTTGCTCAAGGAGTTAATATTATAAATGGAAATGATATTCAAACTAAAATTAATATTAATGCTAATATAGTTGATAATATGAAAAATAGTGATCAACCACAAACATCTACAAATTATATTAATGAAGATGATTTAACTACTATGTTAGATGAGATTGATATGAATAATAGATATGAAATTGCTAAAAATGATATTAAAATACTTGTAATTAATACTGATGAAACATACGAAATATATGCTGAAAATTCTGGAGCTGAAGTGAATGATGATTTCTATAATTCAATTATTAATATTGTTAGAATATTAAGTGAACCTGCTTATAATTCAATTATTAAAAATGAAGAAAGATTTAATAAATATAACAAAACTGATATTTATGAAGTAACAGTTAATGCTGAAGTTAATGTAGAAAATACATTTAATGAAGATAGTGCAATACTTAAATTAGTAATTAAAAAATAATAAAAATAAAAAGCTTTCAATTTGAAAGCTTTTATTATGACTAATTTTCTAATTTAACACTAACTATTTTACTTACTCCACTCTCTTGCATTGTAATTCCATATAACTTATCTAAGAATTCCATAGTTTTCTTTTTATGAGTAATTATCAATAATTGCGTTTTATTTTTATAATTTTCTAAGTATTCACCAAATACAGTAGCATTATTTTCATCAAGTGCAGACTCAACTTCATCTAATATTACAAAAGGTACATGTTCTAAATTCATAATTGAGAATAATAAACTAATAGCAGTCATTGTTCTTTCTCCACCAGAAAGTAAACTTAATGGCTTTTCATTCTTTCCAGGTGGTACCGCGATAATATCAATACCAGTTTCTAATATATTATCAGGGTCTGTTAATTCTAAATGAGCAGATCCACCTTTAAATAATGTTTTAAACACTTTTCCAAATTCTACATTTATATTTTCAAATGTTTCTTTAAATTTATCTACCATTACTGTATCCATATCATTTATAATACTTAGTAAATCATTTTCACTTTGTTCTAAATCTTCTTTCTGTTTAGTTAAGAAATTAACTCTTTTAGATATTCTTTCATATTCTTCAATTGATCCTAAATTAACTTCTCCTAAAGATTTAATTTTCTTTCTTAATGTAGTAACTTTTTCACGAGCAACATCTTCATCTATTTCAAGTAAATATTCTCTTTTAGCTCTTTCATAGCCTAAACTATAGTCTTCACTAAGTCTATTTAATAAATTATCTAAATTCATATTTAATTTAGTAATACTTATTTCTAATGAATTAATTTTATTACTTAAATTATTATATTCACTATTTTGTTTTTTAATAGCTGTTTCTAAATCAGTTAATGTACTATTTAAATCTAATTTTTCTTTAGTTAACATTTCAAGAGTTTTTTCAAGTTCAATTTTCTTTTGTTCATGCTTATAATATTCATTTATTACTTTATCTAATTCTTTATCAAGAGACTTATCAGTTAAATTACTAATTTCATTTTTAACCATATTGTATTCATTATTTGTTGTTTCATATAAATGTTGTTTACTTTTAATACTCTCTTCATTTTTAATATTTTCTATATTTAATTTATAAATATTATCATTTATAATTCTTAAATCATCTTCTATTTTATTTTGTTTTTCTTCTAATGATTTAATATCATTATTTGTAATATCAATTAAAGATTTAAGTTTTTCAAGTTCATATTTATCAGTAATATATGAATTATTTGTTTTTAGGCTACCACCAGTCATACTTCCACCAACATGTATAAGTTCACCATCTAATGATATTACTCTATATCTATGATTTATTTTTTTACTAATAATAGTTGCTTGAGATAAATTGTTTGATACAATTATATTTCCAAGTTGATTCATTATAATGTTGTAATATTTATGATCATAACTTACTAAGTCACTTGCTACTGCGATGAAACCATTTATTGATGAAACTGTCCTTAATGTTTCAGGATCAACACTTTTTGGTTTAATAACATTAAGTGGAAAGAATGTAGCTCTTCCTTTATTATGTCTTTTTAAATAATCAATTGCTTCTTTAGCACACTCTTCATCTTCTGTTATTATATTATTAGAAGATGCTCCAAGTGCTACATCTAACATACATGCATATTCTTCTTTAGTATCAATAACATTTCCAAGAATATTATGTATACCCCTTAATGTAGGACATTCTAGTACACTTCTTACACTATAAGGTACTTTATTTAATGATGATATATTTGCTTCAAGTACATCTATTTTGTTATTTATATCAAATAGACTTTTTCTTTTAGAATTTAAATCAAATTTAATCTTTTCAAGTTCTTTATTTGATTCATTATAATCATTAGTGTAAGATAATAATTTATTTTTTATATTTTCTTTTGTTTCATTACATAATTTAATATCAGATACTATTTCAGTAAGATTATTTTTAATTAACCCTTCTCTATCTTTTAAATTAATTAAATTTTCTTTTACTGCATTATTTTCTTTATCATATTTATTTCTTTCAGTCATTAATGTCTTTTTATTACTTAAATCCATTAAACTTTCATTAATATTAAATATTTCATTACTAGTAGATTTAATTTTTTCATCTATATTTAATATTTTAACTTTAATTTTTTCTACATTAGTACTATCTTCAGTATTATTAGATGATAACTTTGATAATTCTTCTTCTAATTCAAGTTTAGTTTTAGTATCATTTTCAAGTTCTGTGTTATATGTAGTTATATCTTTAGCAATTAAAGCTATTTCAACACTTTCAAGTTCATTTAATGCATTTTTATATTCTGTTGCTTTTTTAGCTTCATTTTCAAGTGGAGCTAAGTTTTCACTATTTTCACTAATAATTAAGTTAATTCTATCTATATTTTCATGAGTTTTAGATAATTTAGATAAAGTTTCTTCTTTTCTTTTTTTATACTTTAATACACCAGCTGCATCTTCAAATATAACTCTCCTATCTTCTGGTTTTTCACTTAATATTTGATCTATTTTATTTTGTGGAATTATATTAAATGATTCTCTACTTGACATAGAATCTAAAAACAAATTTGTTATATCTTTAAGTCTACATTTATCATTATTTATATAATATTCATTTTCTCCTGTTTTATAAACTATTCTTTTAATTGATACTTCATTATAATCTATATTAAGTGTTCTATCACTATTATCAAATACAATAGCAACACTTGCAAAGTTAGCAGGCATTCTAGAAGTAGAACCACTAAATATAACATCACTCATATTGTTACTTCCACGCAAAGACTTGATACTTTGTTCTCCAAGTACCCATTTAATAGCATCAACTATATTACTTTTACCACTTCCATTAGGTCCAACAATACCTGTGAATGTAGGATCAAGTTCAATAGTAATTTTATCTGCAAAACTTTTAAATCCATGAATTTTAATTTCTTTTATATACATAAATTTCACCTGCTACTATTTAACTAATAATAATTATATCACAAAGAAATAAAATACAAAAGAAAAAGTACATAATTAAACTAAATTATGTACTAAAATAAATATTAAAATTAATAATTAATTATCCCTATTTAATATAGCCATTTTATCTTCTGAAACTAATAAATAATGTCCATAATCTACATTATATGCACTTAAATATGAAATATTTTTTTCACGATCATTAAGAATTAATAGTTCAGATCTTTCAGATAATAAATATTTTTTCATATTATTTTTAATATTATCCATATATTCATTATCATTTGATAATTTGTCTTTATCAATATAAATATAATTTAAGAATGGGTTTGAACTATCTGTATAATCAACATATGCAAGAATATAATATGAATTATTTGGTTCCATTATAATATAGTCATATAATGATTCACATTCAAATACAATAGAATAATTAGTATTTAAATTAGTGAAAACTAAATTATCATCATCATTCATTTTTAAACTAAATTTATAGTCTTCTTGTACAGGAGTAACATTTTCATTAAATTCTAAATTATTTTCATCAGTACTATCTGATAATGTTACAATTGGCTTAGTATAATTAATATAATATTCTTCATAATTATCACGTGTTATTGAATAATTTTTAATACTTATACTATCAAAATAATATTCATTTCCAAATTTTGTAGTTGCAAGACCAGATAATATTGTAAATATCATACAAAATACAATTCCAATACCAGAACATAGAATTACTGATCCTTTTTTAGGTTTAGCATCAATATCTTTGATATAAGGAATTAAATTTAATAATTCTGCTGCAACCATTAATATTGAAAAAATAGCACCTACAATTGTAAAAGAAGAAACAGATTCTATTGTTGCACTTACAGGTGCAACATCACTTAAAAATATTGAAAAATCCCATAAACCATGAAGTACAACAACTGACCATATATTTTTTGTTTTATAATAAATTAAACCAAAAACAATTCCAGTTCCTGCTGCACTTATAACTTGTATAATAGTTTGTGGTACAGACTGACCCATAGAATATATATTTCCTAAGTGTATTAGTCCAAATATTATTCCACTAACAAAAATTGAATACCAAACGCCCTTTTTAGTATCACCAAATCTTTCTAAAAATTCATTTAATAACCAACCACGACATAAGAATTCTTCAGCAACACCTACAAAAAAGCATCCAACTATTAAATTTATAATTGAAAGTCCACCCTTAAAGCCTTGAGAAGCAACTCCAGATATTAATGTTAATATAATAAATCCAAATATATAATACAATCCATAAAATAGACCTTTTGTGAATTTTTCACGCTTTTGTGTAAATACATAAGAATTTTTAAATAAAAGCATAACTATTAATACTAAAGATGCTAAAACAGCTTCAGTTATAACTAAATTTCCTTGAGGATAATTAGTTATAGCTTCTAATATTATACCTGAGCCATAACCCCAAATAATTAATTCAGTGATAATTATAAAGACAATAAGCATCAATATAGTATATAAAACTATATTAGGTTTCTTTTTATTCTTCACTTTTATTCGCCTTTCTCCATTTGATCATCTGTTAAATATACATCAGGAATTACCATATCTTGACCCATTACTTTACAAGTAGCTGTACCATCTCCATTATCAACACAATCTTGAGCATTTTTATATGCTGAAAATCCTACTAAAGCAAAGCATAATAATATAGCTGAAATAATTCCAATAATAATTCCTGCAATAGATAATCCTTTTGCATCTTTTTTAGCAATAAATCCTAAAACTACACTTACAATTGCTAATAATAAGGCAACTACTACTATAATTTCAGCAGTTGTTAAATCTGCTGGACTAAGTAAAAGTGGTATTAAAGAAACAATTGAAAGAACTAAAGATGCAATACCAAGATTCTTTTTATTCTTCATCATATTCACCTACCTTTCTTTACAAGATGAAGACTTAAATGCAATTAAACAAGAATAATAATAAATTACTACAAAAGTATAAATGCTACTATCACTTATCTTGTAATTTAATTATATTTTATTTTTTGACTTTTGGCAATATTTTAAAAACAAATAAAAATAGTTAATTATTAAATTAACTATCATTTAGCTCTTTTCATATATGCAATTTTAGCTGCATTTTGTTCTGCTTCTTTTTTAGATCCACCATGTGCTTTTCCAAATACAAGACCATCTATTATAACTTCAACTTCAAAATCTTTTTTATGAGCTGGTCCACTTTCGTTTATTAATTTATACTCCACACTCTTCTTTACTGTCTGTACACTTTCTTGTAATAAACTTTTATAATCCATTAAAAAATCTTCTTTTCTAATTATATATGGAACTATTAATTCATTAAATATTTTTTTAACAGCATCAAGTCCTTTTTCTAAATAAACTACTGCCATTAATGCTTCAAATACATCTGCTATTATTGTTTTATTAGCTTCATCTATTCCATTACCAAGTAAAATATACTTTTTTAAATTAATTTCTTTAGAATATTCATATAATGCATTTTCACACACATATAAACTTCTAAGTTTACTCATTTTACCTTCTTCATAATCAGTATTATTATATAAATAATCACTACATACAATTTCAAGTACTGCATCTCCTAAATACTCAAGTCTTTCATAAGATTCAGTATTATGTTCATTAGAATAACTAGAATGTGTAAGAGCAACTTTAAGTAATTTATCATTTTCAATTATAATTCCATATTCTTTAAAAATTTCTTTCATATCTATCACTATAAAAATTATACCACGTATTTAATAACTTATCTATTTATTTTATATTAATCTATGCTAAGAATTTTCCTATAGCATATCCAATTTCATATAATAACATTAAAATAGAATTAATTGCTATAATAATAAATACTATCTTCCAAAATGGATTATTATATTTTTTAATAAGTTTTTCTAAATCCCTTAAAGCTTTTAAATCTTCTTCATTAATTTTTACATTTGTTTCTTTTTCTTCTTTTTTTACTTCTTTCATATTTTATTTCTTTTTTATTTTTACCTTTCTTATAAAATTATACCACGTATTTAATAACTTATCTATTTATTTTTAATTAGAAATATATTATAATAAATATATGAAAAAAATATTAATTAGTTTAATAAATTTATATCAAATCACTCCACTACATACTCATTCTTGTTGTAGATTTACACCAAGTTGTAGTGAATATATGAAAGAGTGCATAAATATATATGGTATTAAAGGAATATTAAAAGGAATAAAAAGAATACTTAGGTGTCATCCTTTTGGTAAGATTGGATATGACCCAGTAATTAAGGGAGATGAATTATGAAAAAGTTATTAGTGTTATTTACATCAATGTTTTTATTAGTAGGATGTGAATTCAAAGAAGATTTTAGTGATACATATATTTACACTACTTTGTATCCAATTGAATATGCAACTAAAGCTTTATATAGTGATTATGCTACTATTCAAAATGTATATCCAAATGGAGCTGATATTAATTATAAAATTACTGATAAAAGAAAAGAAACTTTTTCTAAAGCAGAAACATTTATTTATTCAGGTGTAGCTGGTGAAGCAACTCTTGCTAAAGATGTAGTCAATCTAAATAAAAATATTCAATTAATTGATGCTACTAAATATATACCAACTAATTCTAAAATAGCAAGTGTATGGATAGATCCATCAAATTATTTAAGACTTTGTAATAATATAAAATCTAATTTAATTAATTATACAGATAATGTATATATAAAAGAATCTATTGAAAGTAAATATAAAGAATTAAATGAAAAAATAAGTGAACTTGATGTTCAACTTTATGATATAGGTAAAAATGGTAATTATAATACAATACTTACTACTAATAGTGCTCTTAATTATTTAACTAAATATAATATTAATGTTATATCATTAGATACAGATAATACAACAATAGATAAAGCATATTCTGATGCTAGAAAATTAATATCAAATAAGAGTATTCAATATATTTATTATCTTGAAGGTGATAAATTAAACCCTACACAAGAAAAATTAATTAGCGACAATTCATTAATTAAAGTAGAATTAAATGATATGTTTTCATTAACTGATCAAGAAAGAGAAGAAAATAAAGATTATTTAACAATAATGAATGAAATAATAGAAAATTATAAAAAAGAACTATTTAAAAATTAATAGAAATATCTATTAATTTTTATTTTTTAAAACTAATTTTTGAGTAATAATTTCATTTATTTTAACGTCACTTCTTTTACTTATTGCAGGGTTTTCTTTATTTTCAAATAATATACTAAAATTCTTAATTAATTCTATATATTTATCATTAAACATACGCTCTAATAAATCATTATATTCTTCAGAGTATGTTGATAATAAAAACCATTTAATAAAATCAACATCTGCATTTTCAAAAATATTACATCCATTTTTTAATATAGCATTTTTTCTTCTATATTTAATATCAGCACATGCATCCTTTATATTTAATGCATCCCTACCCTTATGATAAGAAATTATTAAAGTTAATGCTTCTACTAATGCTTCTTCTAATGCATATTGATAATTTAAAAAGAAATAAGCTTTTCTTACATCATCATAATTTTTAATACCTTTATTATTTGTATATAAATTAATGATACCATATACATTATTTAAAGAATTCAATTTATAATCTGGTATAACTTTATCTGCTTCTACATCATACTTATCTAAATAATTTATTACTTTTGTATATAGATTATAAAAATTATTTTCATATTTAATATTACTTAAATTATATACTTTATATTCATTAAATATTTTATCATAAACATAAACACTAATATATTTATATCTATCAACTATTTTTAATATAATCATATATTTATCTTCATAACATTCATTATAATAATCAAATAATATTCTTTCACATTCATCATATATTTTTTTGTATTCAGATTTTAATAAATAATATTTTTTTAAATTATCATAATAAAATATATTATTACCATCTTTTAACATTAAATCTCTATTTGAATGTAACATTTCATGAATAATAGTTTCACCTAAATCTTTTATAATATATTTTTTACCTAATTTATTTTCACTATTTAATAAGTTTTCTATATAACAAGGTAATATTATTATTCTATTATTACCTGTTTTATCATTATTATCTTCATAATAAGCTAAATCTTTTGTATTTTTTTTATTTAATTTATCATTATAATCAATTACTATATCAATATTATATAAATGATTAAATGCATCTTTATTTATATTTAATAAATCAAAAAAATGTTTAAGTGAAAAGACTGCATATTCTCTTGCAGAATATACATAACTATATATAATAGCATCACTATATTTAGTTTTATTTTCTCCTTCAACTTTTATCATTTTTTTGCTCCATAAATTATTTTAATCTTCTATATACAATTTCGTCAATACTAAATTCATCATATAAACTTCTTTTTGATTGTAAATCATATCTATAAATATTATAAAATGATTTAACTAATCTTAAATAATCGTTTAAAAATGTTTTTTCTAAAACATTATTATATTCATCTTGATAAGAAGATAAAAGAAAATCAGAAATAAACTTTTCTTTAGCTTTAGAAATTATTTTAATAGCATTCAAAATTGATGGATCAGTCCATCTATTACGAGCATTTGTACAAAATTCATCTATATCTAAACTATTTTTTTCTCTATGATAATACATTAACATTGCGATTGTTTCTATTAAAGCTTCTTCTAAATATTTTTGATATTTAATTAAATAGCTTGAGAGTGCTATTTCTTCTGTATTAAATGACCCATTAATAGGATATATACCAGTTATTTCATATATTTCTTCATCATTAAAATTTTTATAATTATAAATACTTTTAATTGGTTCTATATTATTACTAATAATATAATTTATTATATCTTTATAAGATTTATTTATATTTTTATAGTTAATATTTAAGTCATTTAATTTATATATTTCAAAACTTCTTCTTTCTTTATTATAAATATATACATATGAATAATCTTTAAAATTACTAATTTTTAATATTTTATATTTATTATTTAATCTTTTATTTTCTAAAAGATTAAATAGTTCATGATAAAGTTTTTTATCTTCATTACTAAGAGAATTATAATCAATATAATCATCTATATTTGCATAATTAATTTCTGTTTTTAATAATACATCTCTATTAGCATGTAATTTTTCATGAATAAGAGTTACTACTAAGTCATTTAATGAATCACTTTCTTCAATATAATTTCCATCTATTACAATTCTATTTTTATTATGTTTTTCATCTGTAGTAAATTCGTAATGTGCAACTTCATCTTTTTTTATGATATTTCCATATCCAATTATAATATCAATATTATATAAATGTTTAAATAAATTAGAATCATATCCTAATAATTCAAAGAAATGAGAAATAATATTATTTGAAATATTGTTAGCTTCTTTTACTCTTTGAATTAATTCTTTACTATTTTCTTCTCTTTCTTTAGGAAAAAATTTTATCATAATAACCCCCTTTTAAATTTAGTACATTGTATCATATTACACATAAAAAGTCAAAAAAAAGATACTTTTTTTAAAGTATCTCAGACTGTTGACAAATGAAAATTTGAAAATAGTCTTTTTAAATTAAAAAAAATATATTATAATGAAAAAGTAAGGTTGCTTTATTATTCCTAAAAAAGCTTACAAACCTTACTTTTTTTATGGAAATTTGATATAATAAATATAGGAATAATAAAGAAAGTAAGTGATGAAAAATGTCAATGACAAAAAGAACAAAAAGAATTTATTCAAGTGAAATAGTAAATCTAGAAATGATGATACCTCAGAATCATTTTTTAAGAGTAATAGAAAAACACTTTGATTGGAACTTTATATATGAAGAAGTAGAAAAACTATATTCAAAAGTAGGAAGAAAAAGTATAGATCCAGTAGTTTTAATAAAAATTCATATATTAAAGTTCCTTTTTCATGAAGATAGTTTAAGAAAAACATATGAAGATTTAAAATATAATAATTTATATAGATGGTTTATAGGATATAACTTAAATGAAGAGGTACCAGATCATTCAACATATTCACAAAATTATAAAAGAAAATTTAGTAAATTAGAAAAAGATTTATTACAAACAGTATTTGATAAAGTAATAGAATTATTAATAGAATGGGATTGTTTAGATATGACAGCAGTATATATAGATTCAACCCACACGAAAGCAAATGCAAATAAAAAAAAGAATCATAAAGAGATAGTGAAAATAGAAGCAAAAAAATATCAAAAAGAATTGGATTTAGAAATAGCATTAAAAGGATTACATGAAGAAATATTAAGTGAAGAAGAATATTTTGAAGAAGTAGAAAAAATAATAAAATGTAATGAAGAAGTGGAAACAGAAGAAGTCATTGGAGAGAAAGAAATAATAGTAAGTGATGTGGATAAAGATTCTGGGATGTTATATAAAAGTGAAAAAGAAAAAATGTTTGGATATAATACAAGTGTAATATGTGAAAATAACAATTATGTATTAACAGTAGATACAAATGGAAGCAATGTACACGATTCAGTATCTTTTTATCAATCTTTAGAAAATTTAATAAGTCACTTTGATATAACAAATATAAAATATTTTGTAGGAGATGCAGCATACCAAACACCACATATATGTAAAACAATTATAGATTTAGAAATGATACCAGCTTTTCCATATACAAGAAAAGGATTCAGAAAAGGATATTTAAAAAAATATGAATTTGTTTATGATGAATATAATGATATTTATATTTGCCCAAATGAAAAAGATTTAATACCAACAGGTCGAATAGATAAAAATGGATATATAGTATATAAAGCAAGTGAAGAAAGTTGTAAAAATTGTCCATATAAAAACCAATGCACAAAAAGTAAATATAAACAAATATTAAGACATGTATGGGAGGAATATAAAGAAATGGCAAATGATTATAGACATCATGAAGATGTTAAAGAAATTTATAAACAAAGACCACAACATATAGAAAGAGTCTTTGCTGATGGAAAGATGAAGTATGGATTAAGAAATACATATTTCAGATCCAAAAAAAGAGTTCACCGAGAGTTAACTCTACTTTATGCATGTATGAATCTCAAGAAATTTGCCTTACACCATTGTGTTTGATATAAAAATATATTGATAAAACACTATTTCAACATAAAAAAGTATTTTCCTTAAAATAAAAGACAAATAAGTTATATATTTTACCTATTTGTCAACAGTCTGA
>CANRCX010000009.1 GCA_947629235.1 uncultured Bacilli bacterium
TAATTCAGAAATTAGTGAACTATCTTTAGTTAAAGAAGTAATGATATCAACACTCAATAATACAAAATATACATCTTCTAGTTTAAGTTCTTTACTAAATATAGATAAGAATACTATGAGTTTATTATTTAGCTTATATAATTCTAAATATATAAAATCAAATCAAGAAATTTCATTATATAATTACGTCAATTTTATTGTTAAAAATGTTATGAATAATAAGGATTATTCATCAAAATTTGATAAATCAAAGAAAGAAAAATTATCAACTATTAATAATATAATGAACAAGTCTTTAAATAATGTAAAATATACACCTACTGAAGCATTTGCAGCATTAGATATATTAAGTAATAATTTGGATAAATCTCTTGTAGATTTAATATATATGTACTATGGAAGTAATAATGAATATGATGATTCATGGAAGATGACAATTGAAGAATTTATTAATTATTTAAATTCTGATATTTTAACTGATTCAAGATTTGATGATTTCATAAATTCTGAAAAAAGAACAACAATTACTGATTCTAAAAAAACAGTTGATAAATCAAAAGATTTAATAGTATCTGATAAATATTCAAGAGTTGTATTAAATACAAAATATGCTGCTGAAGATGAAGATACTTATAAATTTATTAATTCTATTCAGGATGAAATAGGTAATAATGATGATATATACATTGTTGGTAATTCTCCTATGGCAGTAGAAATGAATAAAACTTTTAATAATGAATTAAATAAGATTACAATTTTAACAATGATATTTATATTTATTGTTGTTGCAATAACATTTAAAGATTTAATTATTCCATTTGTTTTAGTACTTATTATTCAAACTGCTGTGTATTTAACTATGAGTGTAATTTCCATTACAGGTGGTTCAGTATATTTTATATCTTTATTGATTGTTCAAGCTATATTAATGGGAGCTACAATAGACTATGCAATTGTTTATACATCTTATTATCGTGAATCAAGATTAACAATGGGAATTAAAGATTCTGTAATTAATGCTTATAATAAATCAATTAACACAATAATTAGTTCATCATCAATATTAATTATTGTCACATTAGTAGTAGCCGGATTTGCTTCAGCTATTGCAGCTAAAATATGTGAAACTATTTCTCAAGGTACTTTTGCATCAGTAATACTAATTCTATTTGTATTACCTGGTGTACTTGCTGCTACAGATAAAATAATATGTAGAAAAGGATATTATAAAGAACAAATTAAGTATAAAAAACGTAAATAAATAAAAATACATTTTATTAAAAGTTCTATGAGCAAACTCTATATGAGATTTGCTTTTTTCATGATATAATGTTAGTAAGAAAAGCAATAATTATGGAGAAGGTGAAATAATGATAAAACCTAAAATGTTACAAAAAGGGGATAAAATAGCTGTTGTTAGTTTGTCTAGTGGTATGTTGGGTGATGATGAATTTATTCATAAATATTATATTGCTAAAAAAAGATTAGAAGAAGAATTTGGTTTAGAAGTTATTGCTATGCCAAATGCTTTAAAGGGTAGTAAATTTGTATATGAACATCCTGAAGAAAGAGCAAAAGATTTAATGGATGCATTTAAAGATGATACAATAAAAGGAATTTTTTGTGCTATTGGTGGAGATGATACTATAAGATTATTACCATATATAGATTATGAAGTTATAAAAAATAATCCAAAAATATTTATGGGATATTCAGATACTACAGTTAATCATTTAATGATGAATAAAGCTGGAATAGTATCATTTTATGGACCAACAATAATGTGTGAATTTGGTGAATATGTAAAAATGTTTGATTATACAAAACAAGCAGTAGAAGATATATTGTTTAGTAATTCTGAAAATTATGAAATAAAATCAAGTGAAGTTTGGTCAAATGATTTTGTTCCTTGGGATGAAAAGAATATAAATGTTACTAAAAAAACTTTAAAAGAAGAACATGGATATGAAACTTTACAAGGAACAGGCACTATAACAGGAGAGTTGTTAGGTGGATGTATTGATGTTTTTCCAATGGTAATTGGAACAGAAATATGGCCAACTAAAGAAGAATGGAAAGATAAAATATTATTATTAGAGACAAGTGAAGAAAAACCTAGTCCTGATTTAATAACATTTTATTTAAGAAATTTAGGTGCTCAAGGTATATTTGATGTTATTAAAGGTATTATAGTTGGAAAACCACAAGATGAAAAATACTATGAAGAATATAAAGAAGTTTATAAAAAAGTATTAAAAGAATTTAATAAAGAAGAATTACCTGTTTTATATAATGTTAATATAGGACATTCTTCTCCAATTGGTATATTACCATTTGGAACAGATATACAAATAGATTTTACTAACAAAAAAATATGTTTACTTGAATCTCCAACTAAGGAAAAAACACTTAATAAAATAAGAAAAAAATAAATAAGTTTTTTATAATAAAAATATAAGGAGAATATATGAAAAAATTATTAATAATATTATTTGTTTTTCTATTATTTAATGGATGTAGTAATAAATATGAAGATTTTGAACATTATGATTTAACAAATTATGAAAAATTAACTTTTAAATATGTTGAAAATTTTGAAGAAAATATTTATGTACTAGCAGATATAACACCAAAAAATTATGAAATGAAAATATATGGTCTATTTTATAAAATATCTGATAATGATTACATTTTATTAGATAAAATAGAAAATGGTTCTTTAAACGAACAAGAAAATTATTTTATTAATAATAAATTATATGTTAATGCCCATAATTCAGGAGAACATTATGAATATACACTTTTAAAAGATAAAACAATTAAAAGAGAATTAAATTTTGATTATTCTAGTGTAGGAAAACAAATTATGATGTATTATGTAACAAAAGTAGAAGATAATTATATTTATTATTATTCTGTAATGTATGATTCAACAATTGATCTTGAATATTGGGGTAAAGAATATATATTGAAGTGTTCTCTTGAAGACTATAAATGTGTTGATTCACAAAAATAATAAAGAAAGGAATTTTATGAAAAAAATAATATTAAGTATTCTATTAAGTGTAATATTTATTATGGCATTAACAAGTTGCATGAAAAATAATGGTAATGTAGATAATGTTAAAATAAATGAAGTAAGTTCTACATTATATTCTAAAGAAGACATTGATAATGCTATACAAACTATTAAAAATGAATTTAAAGAAGAATGGGATGGATGTACATTAAAAGAAATCGGTTATATAGGTGATGAAAAAAATAATACATATATAGACTGGGCAAAAAGGAACAATAAAGAGGAAGTAATTGTTTTAATATCCAATTTTGAAACAGATTCATCTGTAAACAATGGATTAAATCCAAATGATGAGTATGAAGATTGGACATGGATACTAGTAAGAAATAGAAATGAAAATTGGAAACATGTGGATCATGGATATTAAAAATTCTAAATAAATATAAAAAATTAGGCTTTATACATAAAATATTTTGAAATAATTAGTAATTTGTATTAGTAAAATTTAGGTAATAATTAATAGAAAAAGGACAAGAAAACATTTAAAAAAGTGAAATTTAAAAAAGATATTATTGAGTAAAAATTTATAAATTTATTATGTGCATAATTTGCACTTTTTTTATGAGTGATTTTAATTATAATAAAATTATAAAAGGAGGAATGATTATGTAAAAAATATATTTAGTAAAATAAGAAATAAAAAAGGAGAAAAAATAAGTGAAAAAAATTTTATTAAGTTTAATTGCAATTAGTATTTTTTGTTTATCAAAAACATATGTATATGCTGATGAAAATTTTGATAAATATTTACAAAATAATTGGAATAAAGTTGAATTAGCAACAAAAGTAAAAAATAAGCTGTTTGATTATTATAATATACGAGATGAATTCAAAGATGAATATCCATTATATTATGGTGGCATGTATATTAATGAAGATGCTAGTAAATTAGTTATACAAATTGTAAAAAATAAGATACCAGTGGAAAATAGTGAAGAATATAAGTTTTATAATGAATTAATTACTTTAGATGAAAATATAAAAATAGAGTATGTTGAAAACTCTTTTAATGAATTAAATTATTATAATAATACTTTATCAGATTTTATGGATTCACATAATAATATTGTGAGTTCTTATATTAGTCAAGAAAATAATAAAACAGTAGTAGAGGTTACAAATACTAATGAATCAGTTTTAAATAATTATTTAAAAGAATTAAATAATCAACAAAAAATAAGTATTAAAAATATTTCTAATGATTTATCAAAAATAATTTTATTTAAAAAAGGTGAGAATTCTAATGCACATATTAATGCTGGGGGTAAAATTATTATTAATCTTTTGTTAGATAGTTATTGCTCCATGGGATTTAGAACGATGTATAATGGAGAAAAAGGGTATTTAACTGCAGGACATTGTGTAATAAATAAAGATAGTATTTTATCTGGAAAAGTAATTACCAAACAATTTGCAAATAATCAAAAATATGATTATGCATTTATTGAAACAGGTTTACTATATTCTCCTTCAAATTCATTAGAATATCCACAAGATGGTGTAAACACTTTAGCGGTTGTTGCTTCTTCTCCTGCTACACCAGAAGGTACTTACGTTGCAAAAAATGGAACAGCAACTGGATATACTGATGGTAAAATTACTGGGTTGAATGTTACAGATCATTATGATAATTTTAATGTAACTATACAAGGATTAGTTAGAACTAGTGTGGTATCAGATTATGGCGATAGTGGCGGTCCATTTTTTATACCAAGAACAGATGCTCAGGGTGGTGCTATTCCTATTGGTATATTAAGTGGTGGTAGTAGTGTATATACCAATTTTACAAGTATTAATAGTTTACCATTTGCATATATGCAAGGAAGATATTAATTTTTTTAGAATTAATAATATCTATTACTTTTACACAAAGTGTTATAGCATTATATTATAAAAAATGTAGAATTATAATAAATACTATGATAATATATAGTAGGTGATAATATGAAGAAAAGTATAAAAATAATTTTAATTACTTTAATTGTATTAATAGGAATAATTTTAATTGATACACTACAAGCAAGAATACGTAAAAGTAGTCCAATTATAAGTTGGATACAAAAATTAGATGGGAATAGTTATGTAGATAAAGGTATTTTAATTGATACATATTATTGTATAAATGGTGATGTTGAAGATGTAAGTTGGCATTTTAAAACTACAAAATATATTTGTCCAATCTATAATGATAAATTAGATAATGATACACAATATAATATAAATAATAATTTAATATCATTAAGTATTAAAGAAAACACTTTAACAAATAAAGGTTTAATATTAATTATAGAAAACAAAACAGAAGATAAATATAACTATGGTTCATTTTATTCTCTTGAACATTTTGAAAATAATAATTGGAAAGAATTAGAAAGTGGTTCATTTACATCAATGGCATATGGTATATTGCCATATCAAAAAGTAGAAGAAACAATTGATTGGTCTTATCATAATGGTGAACTTTCACCTGGTAAATATAGAATATTAAAATCTTTTACAGATAAAAATAATGTAAAGATTAATTCATCAGTAGAATTTGATATTGAATAAAATATTAAAAAGATAGTTAATTCTAACTATCTTTTAATTTGCTTTTTCAATTAATGAATAATATACCATGCATTTTCTTTAAAATCATAACCAATATTTTTATAAATTTTATTATAGTCATTCATATATCGTTCAACACTTCTATAAGTAAGAGAAAATTTTTTAGCAAGTTCATTTGTTGTAACAATAGTTTTATTTTTAAAATATAGGTGCATTTTTTCTAAATATTCTATTTTATGTTTTGAAAATTTTAATTTTTTACTATTTAAAAGATATTTATAGTATATTTCAAGTAAATATTCGTTATCAAAAAAATCATTACTAACATAATATATATTACTGTATTTTAAATGATAAAAGTCTATCTTTTTTTTATCATCTGTAATTATGTATACAAATTTAAATTGATTAAATAATTTTCTATATTTTTTATCTACATTTAAAATATCTTTTTCTGATAATTTATCTTCACCAATAATTAATAAGAAACCTTGTTTTCTTTCCAAACTTTCTAATTTATCTATATCTTTTATATATGGAAAATGAAAGTGATTTTCATCATCAATATAATCTGTATCTCTTTTATCAAATAAATGGTAATATAGATTCCCATAAACATAAACATTTCTAGACATTTTTAATTCATTATATTTTGGATATATTTCTATTATTTTTACAGGATAATGCTTTTCATTAATTTCATTCATTAATTCTTGTTGTTTTTTTAAAATGAAAGAATATTCTGTTTTTTCATAATCACAAACTATTTTTAATACTTTAGGTTCAATTTTTAAGAATAATATAAGATCACAATCAATAATTTTATTACTAAATAGGGGAATAGACTTCTCTATTTTAATTTGCTCTTCAACTCTTTTTACTTCATTATCAGTTACATACCATTTTTCTGATGCTCCAAATTCTTTTGTCAATAAATCATCTAATACATTATTATAAAGGCAACCAATAGAAATAAGTTTATAAATATTTTGAATAGAAGTTTCACTTGCAGATAATACTAAAATTCTTTTATCTTGATTTTTTAAAAGAATCTTTTTTAAATTATTTAACTTTTCTTTCATTTTTTTCTCCCTAAAAATATTGATTATCTTTTATTTAATATAACATAAAAATATATCTTTGCATATAAAATTATTTTAATTCATTAATAACTTTATTAAATATTTCAGGGAAATGTACTTTATACCAAGCTATTTGGAAAGCTACAATTGCATAAGAAACACAATGAGATTTAGAAATTAAATAACTAATATTATTACATTCTTTAATAAAATTTTTATCTATATTGTATTCTTTCATTATTTGTTTATATTGCATCCAAGTATGATTATCATTTTTAATTTTACCATTACTTATAAATTTAGTAATAGAATATGCAAGATTTTCTTCCATATTGTTTTGAATAAAATAATGATATATATCTTCTTTGAATATAATATTTGAAAGTATGGAATTATTATTTTCATTATTATGAACTAAACCTATAATATTTATAAGATCATTAAAAGTTGGATACTTTAATTCTTTTAATAGTTTTTTAGCTAATGGTATTGAAAATTCAAAAATTGAATCTGTTTTACCACTGCATAGAAAGTTGAATGTTTCTTTATCATTTAAAGGAATAGTACTTGATTTAATTTTAGTATATTTTTCTAACTTTTTAATTTCTTCTGGTAGTGTATGTCCTAAGATATTAAATTTCATTAAATGTTTTATATCATGATAATCAAAATGTGTTATATAATTATATTTTATATCATCACATGGATATGCAATAGGGGTAAAATCATAAATATCTAGTGCTTTTGGAACAATAAATATACCACCTGGAAGTATACCAGTTATCTTTTTTGTAGATGAATCTTTTCTATTAGGAAAACCAATAACCCCAGCATGTATAATATTTTTTTTACCAAATTTTTTCTCTAAAAAATGTTCTAACTTTTTTTGAATATTTATATCAAAGTTAATTATTATATTAGGATTTTTTTCTACATTACAACCTAAAAGCATTTCATAATAAAGATTGAATCCATCTTGATTCATTAATGTATGACAATTTGGACATTCTTTATTAGGCATATCAATTCCAATATCATATTTATTTGAAAAAGGTATATTGTTTTCATCATTAAATTCACTATATCCACATTTTAAACAATGATAATGACTTGGAAGGGGATTAATTTCTGTTATTCCAATTAAATATGCAAGAAAAGATGATGAAATATCTCCCCTAGGTATAGTAGAATATCCATATTGTTTTGATTTTTCAATTAATTCTTTATAAATTAAATAAATTGATTCACTTTTAGTATTTATAACTCCAAAATTATTATTTTTATCTTTTCCATATAATTCTTCTTGTATTCTTTTTTCAACAATATCAGGAAGAGTTTTTCCATATAAACGATGAGCATTTTCATAGATTTGTTTTATAAAAATTTCTTTACTATTCTTTATTATTGGAAAGTAAATTTTATTTTTAATAATTTCTACTTTATCAATTAAACTTTCTAATTTTTTAGTATTCTTAAAGACTATTTCATTTGCTAAATCATTTTTTAGAAAAGAAAAGTTTTTAATATCTTTATTATTTGTAACTATAAGTTTTCTATTTTGTTTACATAAATTAATAATATATTTTACATATTCTTTACTGTTTTTAATTTTGCTTGGATCAAGAATAATAAAATCATACCACATAATATCTTTTGAAATATCTTCATCACTTATATTTTCATAAATATCAATCATATCTAAAATATCTAAACCATAGAGTAAACCATTACTAAACTTAACCATTTCTTTTTTTGTAATAACTTGTTTACCATAATGAACTAAATTTTTAGTTTTTATAGAACTTATAATTTTGTATAAATTTTTTAAACCTATTTGATTACGAACAAGAATAGTTACTGGAATAATAACTTGATTAACTAACATATCAACTCTTAGTCCATAAATTGCTTTAATAGACAAGTTATTTTGTTTTAATATATGTTCAACTTTAGGAAAATTATCTATACTATTATGATTTATAATTGTAATACAATTGTTATTTATGCTAGTCGCGTTTAATAATTCTTGATTATTTAATTTGTTTTCTTTCATCTTTATTTCTCCTTTAAATTAATATCTAATAAATGATTATTATTTTTATTAAATGTAAAAGTAAATGGACTGTTTATGTTACTTACTTTCCAATTGTTAAATTTATATTTTGTTAATTCTTTTTCATTAATAAATAAAATCACATTAGTATTATATTTTTTACTATATTTTTCTATCTTTATTTTTATTTCTTTAAAACTATTTTTTGTATTTTTTAATAAATATTCAAAATTATCAATAATAATAACTTGATATTCATTATTAAGATTAAAAATATAATCAATCCAATCTTGTTCATCAAGTATTTTAGAATCTTTAATTACTATATTTGATTCTTTTATTTTCTTTAATGCAAAAGTAAAATCTTTCATATTTATATTTTTATATTTTAATGTATTATTTTTATTACTAACTGGAAACATATAACTTTCTATAATTTTAAAATCAATTTTAGAAATATAAGAAATTAAACGATTTACATAATAAGATGTATGTAAAAGAAAAGATTGCATATATATTTTTTTATTTTCTTTAATACCATATAAATATAAAATATTGATGAGTAGGAAAATCCTTTCTTTAGGATTCCTACTACTAATAACTGAGATGTTTTCATTCATAATTATCATCTACTTTAATAACTTTATCAGAATTATAGTCTAATTCTATTGGAGTTTTTATTCCAGAAAAATCTATCATGATAGTTAATTTTAATGATTCATTATTAATATCATATATATAACCAATCATATTATTAAAAGGTCCATTTAAAATTTTAACTTTATCTCCTTTTTTGATTTCTTTAAAATCAGTAAAATGTTCAGGAATGTATTCCTTAACTTTTTTTCTGAAAACATAAGTATAAGGTCGTAAATCAAACGCTCTTGGTTCTACTTCACTCACATCTAATCCATAAAAATACTTATTGATACAGAATATTTCAAAATCTCTAGATATATTTGCAAGTGTTATATCATAATCGTAGTTTTCTAATACATTATTAATATATTCATTTAATCCTTTCATATTTTTATGTTCTCTTAGTAATTTGCATTGCTCAATGATGTTATCTTTTTCGTCAAGTAGTGCATTTAATTTATCAGCATCATAATGAAATTTATCATCATAACTTGCCATAGGTAATTTTGGTAATGGTACTTTTATCTCACTCACATCTAATCCATAAAAATATTTAATTATACAATATAGAATATATTTAGATTCTTGACTAACATTATCCGATGATGAATTAGCATAAATTAAACGATCAATATATTGTCTTACCCCCTTATTATAAAAATGAACTTTTAATTCCTTAATTTGATCAATAATATTATCTTTTGATCCAATGATATTTACAACTAATTTATTTGCAAGAATACACTGCATATTTTTAATATCTCCTTTCTTGGTAAACATTATAGCATGATGTTTTTTATATTTTTTTAAACGACAATTTTTAATATATATTTTGATTATATTTAAAAGTAACATTTATATTTTTATATTTGTAATTATTAATTAAATTTATTATATAAAATTATTATATGATAGTAGTATTATTAATATTTTTTTGATATTATAAATTTGGTATTTATTAAATTCGCGTAATTTTCAAATACTATTATGAAAAAAAGAAAAGGAGAAAATATTATGAAAGAAAAAAATGAAAAACAAATAAAAGAAATTAGTGAAGAACAAGCAAAGAAAAAATTAGAAGCAGGGTATGCTGAAGCAGAAAAATTATTGAATGATAAGGATAAGTTAGAAGAAACTTTACAAAAAATAGAAAAGAAGTTAGAAACAATACCTAAAGTAGGTAATACTTTATCTGCTTTACCTATAATGGTATCTTTAATAAAAAGTTATATAAAGAAAGAATACACAGAAATTCCTGTAGGTACAATTATAGCAGTAATTAGTGCTTCAGTTTATTTCTTATCTCCAATAGATTTTATACCAGATACAATTCCAGGAGTTGGATATATTGATGATGCTACTGTGATAGCTGTATGTTTAAAACTTGTAGGAACTGATTTAGAAGATTATAAACAATGGAGAAATAAAAATAATAAAAAATAATATCAAGTTCATTCTTGATATTTTTTTTATTATATGAAACTTTATATTTTGTATAATATCATGATATAATATTAATAATAAATAGTAATTTGTAAAGGAGATGAAAAAATGAAGAAACAAACAGCAGGAAGAGATAATTTAGGTAAAATAGCACCTAAGTTTGCAGAATTGAACGATGATGTATTATTTGGAGAGATATGGTCAAGAGAAGATAAGTTATCAGCAAGGGATAGAAGTTTAATAACAATATCAGCATTATTTGCGATGGGGTTATATCCACAATTAAAAAGTCATCTTGCACTTGGAAAAGAACATGGACTTACAAAAGAAGAAGTTGTAGAAGTTGTAACTCAATTAGCATTTTATTCTGGATGGCCTAAAGCTTGGAGTACTTTTCCATTAATTGAAGAAGTATATGGAAGTGGTGAAGAAAATGAATAAAGAAGAATTTGATAAATTAAATGTATTTGGTCTTGGGAATCCAAATGATGCATTTGCACAATATTTTACAGGAAATAGTTATTTAAAACAATTAGCAAAAACGGAAAATGGAATTAGTTTTGCAAATGTAACATTTGAACCTTCTTGTAGAAATAATTGGCATATTCATAAATCTAAATCAGGTGGAGGACAAGTTTTAATTTGTGTCTCTGGATATGGATATTATGGGGAAGAAGGAAAAGAAGTACAAAAACTATCTCCAGGAGATATTGTAGTAATCCCTGCAAATGTAAAACATTGGCATGGAGCAAGAAAAGATTCATGGTTTAGCCACATAGCAGTAGAAGTACCAGGTGAAGAAACAGAAAATGTTTGGTTAGAACCAGTTACTGATGAAGAATATAGTAAATTAGATGATTAAAAAATTATAAAGCAGACCTTATATAAGGTTTGTTTTTATATGTAATAATATTTGTATAAAAAATAAATAAAATATATTGTCAAACAAATGTTCTTGTTATATAATATATTTATAACGTAAACGAAAGGAAGTGAAAAAATGAAAAATGAAATTATATTATTTGAAAATCAAAACGTTAAATTAGAAGTTAATATGAAGGATGAAACTGTATGGCTTAATAGAGAGCAACTAGCAACACTATATGATAGAGATATAAAAACAATTGGTAAGCACATTAATAATGCTTTAAAAGAAGAATTAGATAATTCAAGTGTCGCAAAATTTGCGACAGTTCAAAAAGAAGGCAACAGAAATGTTAAAAGAAATATTGAATATTATAACCTAGATATGATTATAAGTGTTGGATATCGTGTAAAATCAAAAAATGGTATTGTTTTTAGAAAATGGGCAAATAAAATCTTAAAAGATTATATGATTAAAGGTTATGCTGTTAATCAAAAAAGATTAGAGTATTTGGAAAAAACTATTAAATTATTAGATATTGCTAGTCGAGGTAATGAAAGACTAACAGGTGATGAAACAAAAGAAATCTTAAAAGTAATAAATGAATATTCTAAAGCACTTGATTTGTTAGATGATTATGATCATAAAACTTTAAAAAAGATAAATGGTAAAAAAAGTGAAAAAGTTATTACCTATAAAGAATGCATGAATATAATAGATAAATTGAGATTTAACAATGAAAGTGATTTATTTGCTTTAGAAAGAGATAATAATTTTAAATCTATAATAAATGATATATACCAATCTTTTGATGGTAAGGATGTTTATCCAACTATAGAAGAAAAAGCAGCAAATTTGCTTTATTTAACAGTTAAAAATCATGCATTTATAGATGGTAATAAAAGAATTGCTGCAACTATATTTATTTACTTTTTACAAGTAAATGAAGCACTTTACAAAGAAGATAAACAAATTATAGATAATAATACCCTTGCATCTATAACTTTATTAATAGCAGAATCTAATCCTAAAGAAAAAAATATTCTAATTGATTTAGTAATGAATTTTTTAGTTACAAAATAGATTTGTTATGCAAACTTATTAAATTGAGTTTGCTTTTTACTTTTTATAATATTTGATAGAATAAATATATAAACAATTTAATTTCTAGGAAGGAATAAAATAATGACTACAGAAAAACAAATAAATATATTAAACGAAAGTATAATAGCAATAGAAAATAATAAATATGAAGCTAAATTTATTAATGGTGGTTATACTTATTCAGATAATATAACAAATATATTAAAATTATTAAAAATTTATCAAAATACATATATTGATAATATAAATAGAATAAATAAAGATACTTTAATAAAAGATGGTAAACAAGATAATTTTACACTACTTGAATGTATAGTTTACTTTACATTTTTATGGCATCTTGAAGGATCTGGAATTTCAATTGGAATAATTAATAGTAAAATTAAATTAGGTGAATATCTGAAAGCATTAAATAGATTTAAAGAATTACTTCAAATGAAATAAAAAATATTAAAAAAATGTAAAATAACTATCATTTAACTATTAGAATTTTTAATCATTGACATAAAAAATATATGTATATATAATATTTGTGTAAGTTGTGTGAAAATATTATTGTAATGAAATGGAGAAGTAATAATGAGTGTTGAAAAAGATAAAAAAGTTAAAAAAACAAAAGATGAATCTAATAATTTAAAGAAAGGAACTAGTAAATTAATTAGTAATATAGGAGAAAATGTTAATGATATATCTAAAAAAGCTACAAAATTAGTTTCTACAACTAAAGATATAGTTGTAGAAAAAGTTGACGCTAATGGTAGTGGTGATATTGATATTGAAGATATAATTATATTAGGATTAAAAACTCCTGGTATAGAAATTAATAGAAGTGATTTTCTAAAGAAAGAGTTATCTACAAAATTTCCTAAAAAAGTAGTTGAAGAAGCTATAGAAAAAACTCCATCAGCAGCTAATATACCATTAGAAGAAATAAATAAAATTGCAGATAATGTTATAAGCTATGAAAGAAATTGTGTAACAGGTATATCAACTGCTTTAGGTGTACCAGGTGGAGCAGCTATGATAGCAACAATACCTGCTGATATTGTTCAATATTATGGTTATATGTTAAGAGCTGCTCAAAAATTAATGTATTTATATGGCTTTCCACAAATAGAAGTTCAAAATAAATCTCATCAATTTGACACTGAAACTATAAATACATTAACTCTATGTTTAGGTGTTATGTATGGTGTAGCAGGTGCTAATAATGCAATGAAAGCAATGGCTAAAGCTCTTGCAGTTGGAGTTGAAAAGAAATTAATAAATAAAGCACTTACTAAAGGTACTATTTATCCTATTGTAAAAAGTATTGCAAAATGGTTTGGTGTTAGAATGACTAAACAAGTTTTTGCTGGATTCTTTAAAAAAGCAATACCAGTAATTGGTGGAGCAATTGGTGGTGGAATTACATATGTATCATTTAAACCTTGTTGTAATAAATTAAAGAAAGTTCTTCAAGATACAATGTTAAGTAACCCTAACTATGTAGAAACTAAAGATGATAATATCATTATTGACTCTATAGAAGAAAAAACAAAGGAAAATAAATAAGCTAACAAATTCAATTCATATATGTTATAATTTATATATGAAAGGAAATAAAAATGAGAAAAAATATTAAAATAACTGAAGGCATATTTCCAATGCCTGTACTTATGATAGCAACATATAATGAAGATGGAAGTGTTAATGTTATGAACGCAGCATGGGGAACTATGTTTGAACGTGACCAAGTTCTTTTAAATTTAACAGAAACACATAAAACAGTAAAAAATATTAAAGAAAGAAAAGCTTTTACAGTTAGTATTGCTGATAGTAATCATGTTTTAGAAGCAGATTATTTTGGTGTTGTTTCTGGAAATAATACACCAAATAAATTTGAAAAAAGTGGATTATCAGCAACAAAATCTGAGAGAGTTGATGCTCCAATTATTAATGAATTTCCAATTTGTATGGAATGTGAATTTATTGAATATGGTGACTCAGGAGTAATAGGTAAAGTAGTCAATATATCTGTTGATGAAAATGTTATGAATGGTGATAAAGTTGATATGACAAAAGTATCAGCAATAGCATTTGATCCATATACTCATGGATATTATAAAGTAACTCAAAGAGTTGGAGAAGCATTTAAAGATGGTTTAAAATTAAAATAGAAAGTCATATATTTTTTATATGATTTTTTTAATAATAAAAAAGTAAGGAGAGTTAATATGGTTAAATCAAAAGGTTGGAATTGGGAAATTGTAAAAGAAGAAAAAGAAGAAATATGGAAAAATCCAAGTATTGAATCTTATTATTTATTAAACAGATGGAAATCTCAAGATAAAAAATACTTTCTTGATTTAGGTTCTGGATTAGGTAGACATTCTATTTTATTTGGTAAGAATGGATTCAATGTTAGTTGTTTTGATATAAGTAGTGATGCAATTGAAAGAACTAAAAATTGGGCAACAGAAGAAAATTTAAAATTTGATTATAAAGTTGGTGATATGCTTAAGCTTCCATATGATAATGAATCATTTGATTGTATTTATTGTAAAAATGTAATATCTCATACAGATACAAAAGGAATAAAAAAGATAATAAAAGAAATAGATAGGGTAATGAAACATAATAGTGAATGTTATTTAACTTTATTATCTAAAGAAACATGGGGTTTTAAACAAGATACTTGGCCATTAATAGATGAAAATACAAGATTAAAAATGGAAGAAGGTCCAGAATATAAAGTACCACATTTTTATGCTGATTATAATTTAATAAAAGAATTATTTAAAGATTTTAATATAATCAGTATACGTCAAGAGATTGAATATATTGAAAAAACAAATGGTACATCACAATCATATCATTATCATATTTTAATTAGAAAAAATTAACTAGTTTGATATATTTTGTATGTTATAATTAAAATAATGGGAGGAAAAAATGAATTACAAATTAAATTATGAAAAATTAGAAGGGTTTATTAATGATTATATTACATATTTAGAAAATAATGGTGATGATGCTCTTCTAGAAAGAGAAGAAAAGAAAAACTTTTTTCAAAGTTATAACAAAGATAAAATTAAAAATATGGAATATGATGAAGCAATTAATTATTTAAAATCTTTTTGGTGTGTTCATCCATATTCTGCAAATAAAATATTAGATAAAAATGGTTTTGAAACATTTAAAGATTCTCTTGTTAATTTATTGTATGGAGAAGATTTCATAGAAAAAAGATATAATGATTTTCATGATAAAATTGTTGAATTTAGATCTAAAGCAATGAGTGAGATTCTTTGTTATATTTATCCAGATAAATATATGATATGGAACAGTAAAATAAAGAAAGTATTTGAACTATTAGATATTAATGTAGATAATTATGATGAATTATCTTTTGAAGATTATCAAAAAATGTTAAATTATGGACAAATAATTAAAGATAAATTATCAGATAAATTAAAAAGAGAAATAGATTATCTTGAAACAGATTATTTATATGAATATCTTGCAACTATTAAATATAATAAAAATAAAAATAAAATACTAGATAAAATAATAATGTCTTATAAAAATGATTTAAATAGTTATTTAAAAGATGAAATATTTAAATGGAAAGCTATAGAATCATTTCAAAAGAATTGGAATGTTAATGCTCCTAATTTTAAAGAAATGTTAGAAAAATCACTTGAAGAAGCTAGCAAACTTTTTACAGCATCAAATTTTTATCCTAAAAGAATGATGATTGATTTTGCTTCTAAGGATCCTGATACTGTTAAAAATATGTTTGAATATTTATATGATGAAAATAAGACACTTGAAGATAGATTTGAGTATTTTATATCAAAAAGTGAAGAATTATTAAAACTTTTTCCAGGTTATAATAATCACTATCAAAAATTACAAGCAATGAGTGTTTATTTAACTTTAAAATATCCAGATAAATATTATGTTTATAAACCTTCAATAGCGCATGCATATGAAAAAAGAATTAAAGAAGACATTATTGTAACTAATAATAGAAAAATAAATAATGTAAAAACATATCAAAATTATATGGATGAATGTAATTATATATATGAATATTTATGTAATTATGAAGAAATATTTGATATTGCTAGCAAAATAGATCCTATTACTAATGAATATTCACATATGTTTTCACAAGATATACTATATTATATGAGTAAAGATAAGAAATATTGGATAATGTCATCTGGAATAAATGGTGAATATTTAGATGAATTTAGAAAAAATAATATTATAAAAATTGGTTGGGGTGAAATAGGAGATATTTCAGATATAGCTAATAGAGAAGACATAATTCAATTATTAGAAGAAAAATATCCAACAGGTACATCTAGAAAAAATGATTCTTTAGCATTATATCAATTTGTAAATGAAATGAATGTAGGAGACATTGTTTTCATTAAAAGTGGTAGGCATACATTGTATGGTTATGGTGAAGTAACGTCTGATTATATATATGATAATAACCAACATATTAGAAATATTAAATGGATAAAACAAGGTGATTTTGATATGAGTTCTATTCTTCCAAATCGTGGCTTTCCACAAAAAACATTAACAGATATAACAACAGATGAAGAAGGAGAATATGTAAAAAAATTACAAGATAAAATAGATAATTATAAAAAGAATTCACAAAATAATGAGATTAAAAATGATAATCTAATAAACAATGAAATAAATTACTATAATGTTAAATATTTGTTAAAAATAAATCCAACTATTTGGAGTTTTTCTCATAGACCTATAAATGAAGAACAAATTTGTACTTCACATAATGCTTTAGGAAATAAAAATAATATATATGAAAATTATAAAAATATTATGGTTGGTGATAATATTCTTATATATGAAACAGATCCTATAAAACAAATAGTTGGTATAGCAAATGTTATAGAAAAGAAAGAAGATAATTCATTTAAATTTAAAAAAGTAAAACATTTCTTTAATCCATTATCTTTAGATGAATTTAATAATATAAAAGATTTAATAACTATGGAATTCTTTACAAATGATTTAGGAAAATTATATTCACTAACTAATGAAGAATCAACTATTTTATTAAATTTAATATTAGAAAAAAATCCATTAATAGAGAATATTGAAAAGAAAGAATATACTGATGAAGAATTTGATAAAGAAGTTTTTCTTCCATTTGATACATATAATGATATTAAAAATATATTAGATAGTAAAAGAAATATTATTTTACAAGGTCCTCCAGGTGTAGGTAAAACTTATATAGCTCAAAGATTAGCTTATACTTTAATAGGAGAAAGAAATAAAAATGGCGATAGAATTGAAACTGTACAATTTCATCAAAGTTATTCATATGAAGATTTTGTTGAAGGATATAAACCTGTTCAAGATGGATTTGAATTAAAACAAGGAAAATTCTTAAAATTATGTGAAAAAGCTAGAAATGATAAAGATAGAAATTATGTTTTAATAATAGATGAAATTAATAGAGGCAATATAAGTAAAATATTTGGTGAATTATTACTTTTAATAGAAAAAGATAAAAGAGAAGAAACATATGTTAAATTAACATATTCTGATATTCCATTTACAATTCCAGAAAATCTTTATATTATTGCTACAATGAATACAGCAGATAAATCACTTGCTATTATGGATTATGCTTTAAGACGTAGATTTTCTTTCATAAATATTAAGCCTGCTTTTGAAGGTAATAATAACAAGTGGGATGAATATCAATCAGATAAAATAAATGAACAATTTTTTGATAAAATTATAAATAAAATAAAAGAAATTAATAAGAATATAAAAGATTCTTTAGGAGAAGATTATCTTATAGGACATAGTTATTTTAGTAATTTAGAAAATAAATATAGTAAAGAAAGTTTAAAAATGATTATTTATTATGATATTTTACCTTTATTAAAAGAATACTTAAGTGATGATAAAAATACATATGAAAACTATGAAAAAGATTTTGAGGATATGTTTAAAGAATGATAGGAAAAAATATAACTATTAAAAACTATTATATAATGTTAGTATATGCTTTCCAATGCGTAAGAAAGGATACTATATCAAAAGTAGATAAAATAAAATTTGAAAATATATATGAATTATTTGCATATATATTTTCAGTAGAAATAAAAAATCAAATAGTAAAAGGTTTAAATAGAGAATATAATTCATTTGAAGAAGAAACTTCTAATATTAGAGGTAAAATTAATATTTCTGAAACAATAAAACATATGTCTTTTAATAATAAAAAATTATATATAAATTATGATGAATATAATATTAATTCAAAATTTAATCAAATAATAAAAGCTACAATTATATATATTTTAAATTCTGGAAAAGTTAAGAATAAAGATTATAAAAAGAGTTTAAAAGAAATATTAAAATATTTTTATATAGTAGATGATATTAATCCTAAAAATATAGTTTGGTCAAGAATAAATTATGATAGAAATAATTCAAGTTATGAAATGCTTATAAATATTTGTTATTTTCTTTTAAATGAATATTTACCAAATGAAGAACATGGAAAATATACTTATATTAATTATAAAGAAAATATGAAATTATATCATTTATATGAAAAATTTATTTTAGGATACTATAAATATCATCATAATGATATTCTTACAGATTCACCAAAAATATATTGGAATGCTGATCGTCATGAAAAATTACCAGAAATGAAGACTGATATTGTTTTACATGATAAAAAAAGTAAAAAAGAATTAATTATTGATGCAAAATTTTATTCAAAAGAATTTCAATTAAATGATTTATATGATAAAGAAACTTTTAGATCTAATAATTTATATCAAATTTATTCTTATGTTAAAAATAAAGATGTAAATAAGAGTGGTCAAGTTTATGGATTATTATTGTATGCTAAAACTGATCAAAGTGATGATATTAGTGAGTCATATAATATGGATGGAAATATAATAAGAATTGATAATTTAGATTTAAATAAAGATTTTGAAGATATACGAAAAAAATTAGAAAGTATTTTAGATTTGTTTGATGATATAAAATAATGTATAATAAATAATAGAGGTATAAATATGAAAACAGAAACTAAAGTATTAATCTATAGTATTGTAAATAATTTAATAATAGCTATTATTAAATTTGTAGGTGGACTTTTTTATAATCTTGGTTCATTAATTGCTGATGGTTTACATACATTTAGTGATTTTATTACTGATGTAGTATGTTTAATTGGATCAAAAATATCTAAAAAAAGACCAACTAAATATCATCCATTTGGATTTGGAAAAGTAGAATATTTAACAAATTTATTTGTAGGAGTAATGCTTTTATTATTAGGACTTTATATAATAATTAGTAGTTTTTTTAAAGAAAGTGTTATCCCACCATTATCAATTATATATTTATTAGTATTAGTTTTTATATTAAAATTAATTGCTATATTAATTATGCATAAGGTTGGTAAAAAAATAAATAGTGGGGTATTAATTACTTCAGTAGAAGAATCTAAAGCTGATTTATATTCAACAATAGGAGTAATTATAATTACAATATTACTTCAATTTTCTAATAAAGTTTCTATATTAAAATATGCTGATGTTGTTGGTTCTATATTAATAGGATTAATTGTATTAAAAACTTCATTTGAAATATTGATAGATAATTCATTAAGTTTAATAGGTGAAACTGAAGAAGATGAACAAATTAATAATAATGTTAAAGAGTTTTTAAAAGAATATGATAAAATTGAAGGCTATGAAATGTTTTTAATTAAATATGGTTCATATTATAAATTACAATTAACACTTGAATTAAACCCTAAATTAACATTAAGACAAGTAACAAATTTTATTACTAAGTTAAAAAAAGAAATAAAATCTCATAAAATGTTAAAAATAAAATATATAACTATATATGTTACTGATAATTTAAATGAATAGTAGACAACCTTGTGTCAACAATATATTAAAGAATTGAATTTATACGATTATTTTTGTATAATTACATATATAGTAATTGTATTAATATAGGAGGCAAATTATATGGCAATTTATGATTATTCTGTAAAAAAAGCTAATGGTGAAGTTAAAAGACTAAGCGATTATAAAGATAAAGTAGTGTTAATTGTTAATACTGCTACTAGATGTACATATACTGAACAATATAAAGGGCTTCAAGAATTATACAATAAATATCATGATAAAGGTCTTGAAATATTAGATTTTCCTTGCAATCAATTTGCAAATCAAGCACCTGAAACTGATGAAGAAATAGATAAATTCTGTAAAGAAAAATACAATACAACATTTGATAGATTTGCAAAAATAAATGTTAATGGTAAAAATGCAGATCCATTATATACCTATTTGAAAAATGAAGTTGGTGGTTTCCTATCTAAAAATATTAAATGGAATTTTACTAAATTTTTAGTAAATAGAAATGGAATAGTAGTAGGAAGATTTGCTCCTAATGTTAAACCTGAAAAATTAGAAAGAAAAATAAGACAAGCATTATTATAATAAAATATATTATATTTTATATAATATTAATAGGTAGATAAATAATTATCTATCTTTTTAATTAATAAATTGATATAATTAATAAACTACTAGAAAGAGGAAAAAATATGTTAAAAAAATTATTTATAAAAAATTATAAAAAAGTTGATGATAATAAAGTTAGAAATTCTTATGGTAAAGTAGCTGGTATATTTGGAATAATTACTAATGCAATACTTTCTATAATTAAATTAATTATTGGTATTATCTCTAATAGTGTTAGTATAATGGTAGATGCTGTAAATAGTATATTTGATATGGCATCATCTATACTTACTATTATTGGATTTAAACTTTCAAATAAAAAGCCAGATAAGCTTCATCCTTATGGTTATGCAAGATATGAATATGTATTTGGTTTTGTAATGGCACTATTAATGTTTGCACTTGGAATTTTATTTGCAAAAGAATCAATTGTTAAAATAATTATTCCACAAACATTAATAATAAATAAATTTACATATATAATTTTAATAGTGTCAATAATTATTAAATTTATACAAATGTTAGTATATTTTGATTTTTCTAAATCTATTAATTCAACTACATTAAAAACAGCTGCAGTTGATACAACAAATGATATTTTAACTACTACTGCTATTTTAATATCATTAATAATAATGCAAATATTTGATATAAACATAGATGGTATTTTAGGATTAATAGTATCAATGTTTGTAATTTATAGTAGTTATAAAATGATAAGGGAATTATTAGAACCTATTATTGGAATTAAACCAGATACAAATAAAGTAGAAGAAATAAAAAATAAAATATTATCATATGATTATGTTTTAGGTCTTCATGATTTAGTAATACATAATTATGGAGTTAATAATGAATTTGTAACAGTTCATATTGAAGTAGATTCTACTCTTAGTATGATTGAAGCTCATGATTTACTTGATGAAATAGAAAATTATTTTAAAGAAAAAGATATTTATTTAACTATACATATAGATCCAGTTATTGTTGGAAATAAAAAAGTAGATAAAATTAAAAATGAAATAATTAAAGTTTTAGAAAAGTTAGATAAAGAATTATCAATTCATGATTTTCGTATGATAGAAAGTAATTTACAAACTAAAATATTATTTGACTGTGTTGTACCATTTGAAAAAAATTATAATGAAAAATATTTAATTAAATATTTAAAACAAAATATAAAAGAAGATGGTACAAAATATTTATATATTATTGAAATAGATAGACCATATTGTTAGAACAATTATATTTAATATTTGTTCTTTTTTTTATGCTTAAATTGTATTTTATATTAAATTTTGTTAAAATAATTGAAAATGCAACCAAAAATATACAAAAAACAACTTAAAATTGGTTTCTCGCAACCGACTAAATTAATATAATTTTTCTTAGAAAGGAGAAAAAATATGAATTTAAGTGATAATCTTAAAAAGATAAGAAAAGAAAATAATTTATCACAAGAACAACTAGCAGAAAAATTAGGAGTTTCAAGACAAGCAGTTTCTAAATGGGAATCTAATTTAGCTTATCCTGAAATGGATAAAGTATTACAAATATGTAATATGTTTGATTTAAATATTGATGAATTGTTAAATCAAAATGTAAAGGAGGTTAAGAAAAACAAACAATCAAAATTAAATATAAATAAATATATAGATAGCTTTTTAAATTATATTACTAAAACTATTAATATGTTATCTTCAATGACTTTTAAAAATCAAGTTAAATGTATTTTTGAACAAGGTGTTGTTATTGCATTTATGTTTATCGCAGCAGTTATATTAAAAGAATTAATTTTTGATACAATAATTGTTGATTTATTACAAATATTTCCAGATTCAATTTATTTTACTATATATAGATTTGTTATTGATTTATGTTTAATTGCTTATATTATATTTTGTACTATTTTATTCTTACATATATTTAAAATTAGATATTTAGATTATTATGAATTTAGTTTTAAAGATGAAGATGAAAATGATACCCAAGAAAAAGAAGTAGAAGAAATCAAAGTAAAAGATGAAAATAAAGATAATGAAAACAAAAATGAAGAAGAAACAACTAAAAAGAGCAAAAAATTCTTAAAAAGAGAAAGAGAAAAAATAATTATAAGAGATCCAAAACATTCAGAATATAAATTTATATCAGGATTATTTAAATGTTTCTTATTATGTATTAAAGCATTTGTAATATTTATAGATGTATTTGTATTAATTGGACTTTTCACTTTAATAGTATTACTTACTTTATCATTTGTTATTGCTAAGAGTGGTTTATTATTTATAGGTATATTTATTTCATTACTAGCAACAATTGTTATTACAATAGAATTTTTATTAGTAACTTTTAATTTTATATTAGATAAAAAGACAAATAAAAATAATATGGCTTTATATATTTTAATACCAATTATAGTATTACCAATTGGTGTAGGTTTATCTATTATGAGTTTTAAAGATTTTAAAATAATAGATAGTTATGATGGAAAATATATTGTTAAAGATGAAGTAACATATAAAATGAATAAAAATTTATTAATATATAGAGATTTATATTATTCAGAAGATGAAATAATATATGTTGAATCAGATAATAAAGATGTAAGAATTGAATTTGAACATTTACCTTATTGTAAAATAAAAGTATATGATGATAATAATACAGTTACTTATAATAATTATTGTTATGATGATGTTAGTATGATAGATGGAATAAAATATATGATTGATATGATTAATAAAAAAGCAATAATAAATCCTAATTATATACTTCATACTTATGTTTATACTACTAAAGAAAATATTGAAATATTAAAATCTAATATGAAAAAATATTATGAAAATGAAGAAAAGAAATATTATGAAGATAGAATAAATGAATTAATTAATAATACAAGTGAATTAAATTCAACAAATTTTGAATTAGAACAAAAAATAGATGATTTAGAAAATCAATTAACTGAAAAGCAAAATGAAATAGATAGTAACAATCAAACAATTAATGAATTAAATCAAAGTATAGATGAATTACAAAATCAATTAAATGAATATGAAAATAGAAATAGTAATGAATAAACTTAAAATATGTCTTTTAAATAAGACATATTTTTTGATATAATTTTAATTAGGTGATTTAAATGACAGATTTTGAAACATTTATGAAATTAGATATTAGAGTAGGTACAATAATTGAAGCAGAAATTAATGAAAAAGCTAAAAGACCAGCTTATAAATTAACAATTGATTTTGGTGATGAGTTAGGAATTAAAAAATCTTCTGCTCAAATTACAGAAGTTTATGAAGTAGAAGAGTTAATTGGAAAACAAATCCTTGCTGTTGTAAACTTTCCACCTAAACAAGTTGCTAACATGATTTCAGAAGTTTTAGTACTTGGTACATATTCTAAAAATGGAGTAGTATTAATTACTACAGATAAAAAAGTAGATAATGGAGACAAATTAGGATGAAAAACATAGAAATAAAAGTTTGTGATATCACAGAATTAAATGTTGATATTATTGTAAATGCAGCAAATAAAACTTTACTTGGTGGTGGTGGAGTTGATGGACAAATTCATAGAAAAGCAGGGTCTCAATTATTAGAAGAATGTAAAACTTTACATGGATGTAAAACAGGTGAAGCAAAAATGACCGATGCATATAATCTTCCTTGTAAAAAAATAATTCATACAGTAGGACCTATATATGAAGATGGACAACAAAATGAAGAAGAATTACTAAGAAGTTGTTATATAAATTCAATTAAACTAGCAGAAGAATATAGAAAAGAAAATAATTTAGATGAAATAACTATTGCTTTTCCATGTATTAGTACAGGAGTATATGGCTATCCTAAAGAAGATGCAGCTAGAGTAGTAATTGATACATTAGATAATCTTAATTATCCAAATATTAATGTAATTATTGCTTGTTTTAGTGAAAAAGATTATAGAATATATAAATCTATAAATATGTAAAATAAAACAATTATTAATATTTAATATTGTATTTTATAAAAAATTATTTTAAAATTATATTGATATTACGTAAGAGAATAGTAGGTGTAAAAGATGTTTAAAAAGAAAAATATATTTGCAATTTTATTAGTTTTATTTTTAACTTTCAGTTTAACTGGATGTGTTGATAAAGATAGTGATGCATATAAATTTAAAAAAGAATATGAATCATATAATAATCAAGAAAATTCAAATGGAAAAGAATATAGAAAAATTAAAATACCAAATGATAATCCATTTATTTATAAAACAGCTGATGAAGTAGCACAAATGATGGAAAATAGAGAAACTTTTGTTGTTTACTTTGGCTTTTCTACTTGTCCTTGGTGTAGAAGTATACTTCCAACATTAATAGATGTAGCTAAAGATAATAATTTAGAAAAAATATATTATGTTGATGTTTTAGATATTAGAGATACTCGTATCCTTGATGAAACTGGTAATGTAATTACAAGTAAAGAAGGAACAGAAGGTTATTATAAATTAATTAATCTTATGAGTGATGTTCTATCAGATTATACAATTACTACTGAAGATGGTAATAGTATTAGTGCAGGAGAAAAAAGAATATATGCACCAAATGTTGTTGCTGTTATAAATGGTAAAGCTGATAAATTAGATACAGGTATCAGTGATAAACAAACAGATGGATATATGGACCTTACTGATGAAATGAAAAATGATACATATAAAAAATTAGAATGTGTTATTAAATGTGTAACAGAAAATAGTCAAAGTTGTACAATTAGTGGATGCTAAAAAATCCACTTTTTATTTTAGTGAAAATAATATATAATATTAATAGGTGATAATGTGATAAAAATATTACTATTAATAATTTTAATTTTCATAAATGGTGTTTTTTCTGCTACAGAAATTGCATTTTTATCTGTAAATAAATATGAACTAAATAAAGAATTAAAAAAGAATAATAAGAGAGCTAAAAAAATAGTTAATTTATTAAATGATTCAAGTTCATTTTTATCAGCTATTCAAATTGCAATAACTTTATCTGGATTCTTAGCAAGTGCTTTTGCAGCAGAAAATTTTGCAAGTGAACTTGCTGATATAATATCAGTAACTTATTTATCAAAAGAAACACTTACTAATATATTAATTGTTTTAATTACAATGTTACTTTCATATTTTACATTAGTATTTGGAGAATTAGTACCTAAAAAAATAGGTCTTGCATATTCAGATAAAATATGTTTTAAAATGGTAAATATTATAAATATAATTATTAAAATATTTAAACCTTTTATTAACATATTAAAATATTCAACTGATTTTATAACTAAAATATTTAAAATTAAAGTAAAAAAAGAAACAAATGAAGATGAAATAAAAGATTCAATAATAGATTCTAGCTTAGAAGATTTTGAAAAAGAATTATTACTTAATGTATTTGAATTTAATGATGTTACATTAAAAGAAGTAATGACTCCTAAAAAAGAAGTTATATCAATTGATGTAACAAGTTCAATAGATGAAATAAAAGAAAAAATAGTAAAAAATAAATATACTAGATATCCAATTATTAAAGATAATAATGTAATAGGTGTACTTAATATAAAAGATTTAATTGTTAATAATAAAAACTCTTTTAAAATAAAAGATTATGTAAGAAAAGTAGTTAAATTAGATAGTAATATGGTTATAGATGATGCTTTTCTTTATTTAAATTCATTATATGAACCATTTGCAATAGTAAAAGAAAATAATGAATTTGTTGGAATAGTTACTATTGAAGATATAATTGAAAATGTAATTGGTAATGTATTTGATGAATATGATGATGAAGAAAAAAATAAAAAAATGTAAGAATTTCTTACATTTTTTGTTATCATTTTTTTTGTAATATCTTTTTTGTTTCTAAAACAATATCTAATGATTTATTATCTATATCAGTAAGTGGGTTATATTCAACAATATCCATAGAAACAATATTTAATTTTTCTAGGAATTCTTTTACTGCATATAAAGCTTCTTTTTTTGTTATTCCTTTTTTCCATCTATTTGGAACATTTACACCAGGACATTCATTATAATTAATAGAATCAATATCAAAGCTTAAATGTATTGTTTTAGTCTTAGAATTTAAATATTCAATAGTTTCTTTTATACATTTTTCTATTCCATATTTATTTATATCATCTAATGTAAAATATTTAATATTATATTTTTTAATTAAATTAAATTCTGCATCATCTATATCATTTATTCCAAATAATACAACATTTTCATAATTAACTTTTGTTTTATTTTCAAAGAGTTTAGTTAATTCATCTTGACCAAATCCCATAGATGCAGCTAGTGGATATCCATGAATATTATGTGTAATAGTAGTTTCATTTGTATTAATATCTGGGTGTGTATCTAACCAAATAACACCTAAATTATCATTGTTACTAGCACTTCCTGCAATAGAACCAATTGCAAGACTATGATCTCCTCCAATAACTACTGGAAATTGTTTATCTTTTTGAGTAAGTGATACACTATCTGCTAACAATAAATCATTATTAATAACAGTATCCAAATCATTATCATACTTTTTAATATTAATTATTTTATTAAAAGAAATATGATTTTTAAGTACATCTATTCCTTTATCAGCACCATTTACATGACATCCATCTTTCATAGGAAATCCTATAAATTTTATATTCATAAGTTTACATCCTTTCATGAATAAATTTAATTACCTAAAACATTATAACAATAATTATTAATAAATAAAAGTATTTTTATATTAAAAACTAACATAATAAAAATGGGTGATAATTATAAAAAAGTTACTTTTATTATTTTGCTTATGTTTTTTATTTAATGTAGGTGAAATAGACTCTAATAGTGATAAAGTATTGCTTTATGATAAAGAACATTTATATGATGAAAGTAACTTTAAAGTATATTTTGTAAATACAAATAGTAATGAACTTAAAAATATTTTGAATATTTTAGATATTAGAGTTTTAAGTTATATAATTGATGATGAAAAATATTATGCTAGAGATATTGATAAACTTATTGAAGATTATGTATCTGATAAATCATTAGTAGAGAAAATATATTATCTAAATAATGGAATACAAATTGATGGTATAAATATAGTATGTCAAACAAATGAACTTTTAAAATTAGAAGCATTAACTAGTGTATATTAAAGCCTTATATTTTTATCCTAGAGTTAATTTTAAAACTTGACTTTTAATGACTTTCTAAGCTTTGTCAATAGTAAAAATAAAAAAAAGAAAAAAATGAAATTGTTACAAGACAAAAACACCAAATATAGTATTTTTTAAAGAAATTTGGTGTAAATAGTTGATAAAAAATCAAAAAAATGATAAATTATAAAGCGTTAGAATTATCTTTACAAAGAGCAAAGATGATTCTAATAAGCTTAGTAGAGCAAGCAGTTAAACAAGCATAATAATGCTTACCTTCCTGTTTCTTCTTTAAATAATATAAAAATAAAGGATTATCTCTATTAAGCTTAGCAGACAAAGAAATAATGTTTCTAGAACAATTAAACAATAAACGTCTAGCATATTTGTTACCTCTTTTAGAGATAGGGCCATGAAAATTAATAGATTTACCAGATTGAACAATAGTAGGATCAAGGCCACAAAAAGCAGTTAATTGTTTAATATTAGAGAATCTAGATATATCTTTAAGTTCAGCGATAATTAAAGAAGCAGATAGATCACCGATTCCAAAAATAGAAACAATATTATCAAAAAAAGCAGTTTGTTTTGCAAGAGCAATCAAATTAGATTCAACAGACAATTTTTCATTGGTGATAGATATAATAATATCAACAATTTGTTGTAAATTTTGAACATTATTAGAATCTTTAGGGACACCAGGGAAAGAAAGTTTAGCTAGATCTTTAATTTTGATTGCTTTTCTTTTGTAGTAATTAATATGTCTACCATTAGTGTTAGCCATATTATAGGCTAAAGCATCAATACGTTTGTCTTTAATAAAATCAGCATGAGGAAATTCTCTAATAAAATTAAGAGCGGTTAACTCAAAAATTTTAGAATCTTTAAAGCATAAATCAAATTCAGGGAAACAAAGGTGTAATAAATCTTTAAAACGATTTTTATGTCTGTTTAAAGAATCATTTAAATGAAAATATTGTCTAGATAATTCATTTAATCTGACAAAAATATCAGGATGATTATAATAATTAATAGGAATATCACCTTCTAAGCTTTGTCAATAGTAAAAATAAAAAAAAGAAAAAAATGAAATTGTTACAAGACAAAAACACCAAATATAGTATTTTTTAAAGAAATTTGGTGTAAATAGTTGATAAAAAATCAAAAAAATGATAAATTATAAAGCGTTAGAATTATCTTTACAAAGAGCAAAGATGATTCTAATAAGCTTAGTAGAGCAAGCAGTTAAACAAGCATAATAATGCTTACCTTCCTGTTTCTTCTTTAAATAATATAAAAATAAAGGATTATCTCTATTAAGCTTAGCAGACAAAGAAATAATGTTTCTAGAACAATTAAACAATAAACGTCTAGCATATTTGTTACCTCTTTTAGAGATAGGGCCATGAAAATTAATAGATTTACCAGATTGAACAATAGTAGGATCAAGGCCACAAAAAGCAGTTAATTGTTTAATATTAGAGAATCTAGATATATCTTTAAGTTCAGCGATAATTAAAGAAGCAGATAGATCACCGATTCCAAAAATAGAAACAATATTATCAAAAAAAGCAGTTTGTTTTGCAAGAGCAATCAAATTAGATTCAACAGACAATTTTTCATTGGTGATAGATATAATAATATCAACAATTTGTTGTAAATTTTGAACATTATTAGAATCTTTAGGGACACCAGGGAAAGAAAGTTTAGCTAGATCTTTAATTTTGATTGCTTTTCTTTTGTAGTAATTAATATGTCTACCATTAGTGTTAGCCATATTATAGGCTAAAGCATCAATACGTTTGTCTTTAATAAAATCAGCATGAGGAAATTCTCTAATAAAATTAAGAGCGGTTAACTCAAAAATTTTAGAATCTTTAAAGCATAAATCAAATTCAGGGAAACAAAGGTGTAATAAATCTTTAAAACGATTTTTATGTCTGTTTAAAGAATCATTTAAATGAAAATATTGTCTAGATAATTCATTTAATCTGACAAAAATATCAGGATGATTATAATAATTAATAGGAATATCACCTTTAAAAAATAAATTAGCTAATTTTAAACAATCCTCTTTATCAGTTTTAGTTTTTCTAAGGTTATAGGAAGATTTTTTAGTAATAATAGGATTAAAGACAATAGTATGATAATTATTTTCTAAAAAGAAACGTTCAGGAGCCTTATGATAAATATTAGTAGCTTCCATAACAACAGTTAAATCATTTTTAATATCAAGATCATTAATTTTAGAATCAATAAACTGAAAATTATGAAGGTTATGAATAAGTTCAATAGGCCCAAATAATATTTCACCAACACTAGAAGAAAGAAGAAACATACTTTTACCTTTAGCAACATCAAGAACTAAAACATATTTCATAATAAATCCTTTCTGGTTTGATTCTTAGAGCTTACAATTATCTTATCATGCGTATTAAATGGATACAAAGACCCAACTTTCAAAGACTAGATTAAAAGTAAGGTAAGAGATGGGCAGTCATTGCACTGGATTCAAAGACCCTTAATATATACTGCCCGGACTCAAACCGATTTTTTAATCTATTTTTATAAAAATAGATTAAAAAATATTATAACGTAAATTTTTGTAAAAATTAACAAAAACTTACAATTAACAGTTTACATATATATATATATAATTAAGGTATAGTAGAAAAAAATATATATGGATATGAACAAGTAAATGGTAAAATAATGAGGTGTAAAAATGAATAAAATGTTATTTTTAAAAAGTTATATTGTAGAGAATTTTAATAATTTAATTAAAATCATGTTGTTCTTTGCTTTCTTAATATTAACTATTTTTCCTTATAAAAATGTACATGCTATAGTTAATGGTGAAAGAATAGTTGATGAAAATACATCTAACTATTATAAAAATACTATATCAAATAAAAATTTAGGTACATTATATGATGATAGTATTTGGTCAGATAAATCTGTATATACTGAAAATAATATTACGTTAGATAATAAATTTAAAATTGAAAATAATGATGATTTTTTAACAGCTTTTTCAGCATTAGGATCAAGTCAAGTAGTAAAAAAAGCAATAGCATACGATGTTGCAATTATTATAGATGTTTCTGGCTCTATGGGACAAGACGTTGTAGACAATCTTAGTCATTTAGATCCAAAAATACGTATAGAACACTCAAGAATTCAACTAACAATTAATGCAGTTAATAATGCAATAGATAAATTAATGGAATCTAATGTCCAAAATAGAGTTACTGTTGTTGTTTATGGTGCTACAGCATATACACTTATGGAATTAGGCCATTACACGAAAATAGATAATAGTAAAACATATATTACAGTTGAAGATTTTACTGATTATAATGAAAATAAGTATAAGGATTCTGGTTCATCTGCTTATACTTTACATGCACAAGCAATAAAAGATGGAGTTAGTATAGATCGTAGTGTTAGAAATAATTATGGTAAAGATATTTCAATGGAAAAGAAAGCTAAACTTAATTCATATATTGGATATAATACAAATATGCAAGCTGGAATTTATAAAGGATTTCAAGAATTATATGAAAAAGCAGATGAAAATGTTGTACGTTTTCCATCTGCACTAATTATGTCAGATGGTGGCTCAAATTATGCATTAAAAAGAACTGGTGATATCACAGGGAATGAATGGTATGATGTTCCTATTGTAGATACAATAGAAAATTATAATGGTACCAATTATTTAACTTTTAATAAGAAATATCGTACTGAAACTAGTCAAGTTAATAGAGGAGGAAAAGAAACAATACTGGATATTTTACTGACAGCCTCTTATATGAAAGTAAAAGTTCAGAAAAAATATGAAAAAATATTTAATGCATCACCATATGGTAAACAAGGAAATTTACTTACTTTTCAAATTCATAATGTAGGTGTTGATACAAAAGATATTAGTACACAATGGCAAGTGCCAAGAATTTATTCAACTCTTGAACCTAAGAATTATTTTAAATCAGATTTACCAGATGCAACATGGGAGTATAAACAAGATAGTATAGATGCTTATAATCTTTTTGAACAATGGCAATCATCTCCAGATGGAGCCACTTCAACATTTACTGATAGTGATAATAATATTATAAATTTCAAAATAAGCAAGTTACCTGCTTCAAGTGAAGTTTCAGAAAAAGAAGTTATTGAAAATATTATATATAATGATTCTTTTGAAGATATTTCAGCAAGTGACATAAATAGTTGGTTTGAAGATATGGTTGTTAATATATCTTCATTTAATCCGATTGAAAATATTAAAAATTCATTATCATATGTAGATCCAATAGGAGAATATTTAGAACTAAAAAGCTTTAAAAAAGCAATCTTATTTGGAAATGAATATAATATTATTAAAGACAAACTTACAGAAGAAGAAAATGCAATAAAACAGTATTATAAAGTTGTAGGAAATAATAATGAAGATTTAACAATTATTAATAAGTCAAATAAAAATCTTGAGTTTAAACTTAGTGATATTATAATCTATAATCAAATAAATGATAATAAACAAGAAATACATATAAATATTCCTAGTAATGCATTGCCATTAAAAGTAGATACTATTGAAGTAGATGGTAATAATAATGTTACTACATATGTTTCAAATGTTGATAATGCGTTACCAATACGTTTTGTATACTCAGTTGGTGTAAATGATAAGTATATGAAGAAAAACAATATCAAGATAAGTGATATAAGTGAAACATATATTCAAAATAATAAAAATTCTAATTCATTATATTTTTATTCTAATACATACAATAAAACTGAATATGATAAAAAAACTATTGGGGAAGCATATGTGACATTTGTACCTAGTGAAAAAAATAAATTCTATTTTATTCAGAAAAATTATCCAATATTCAAAAAAAGCTCATCTGGTGAAGGAATATTAAAATCAAGTGGAGGAAATGTTGAATTAACAGAACAATTAAAAGATTTAAATGAAATAAAAGAAGATGAATTATATTATATAGAGCATGAATATTTTATTCCAACTACTGAAGATACATTTAAAGGAAAATTAGTAAAGTATGCAATGGAAGTAAAAGGTTCAGATTTTTATGACTCAAACGGAAATTTATTGGTTACATATTATGATGAAACAAAAGATGAAGAAACAAATAATAAAAGTGATAATACAATTGTTACAACTAAAAAAGGAATATGCATAGAAAGAATAATTGATAAATTATCAGTTGTAAAAACTAACAATTTAACTAATACAGCTGCATATTCTAATGTATCAGAATTTATTGATGGCAATATTAAAATTAATTTGGGTAATAATGGTGTCATTATTGTAGATAGTAATACTGGAGGAGAAATTCTTGTGAATCCTAAAACAGGGGTACTTCGTCCAACAATTGTTTTAATTGTTTTAGGAACATTAGCAGTATTATTGTATTATAAGCTTAGAAAAAAGAGTTCATATGAAATATAAATAAAAAACCATTAGTTTTAACTAGTGGTATTTTTACTTTAAAATTTATTGTGAAGTACAATCATGAAAATAATCGTTTTTTAAAGAAAAAAAATAAAACTTTGTATATTAGAGTTTAAAAAACTCCTTTTTTTTATATCAAATTTGATATATAATTAAAATGGTGATGATATGAAAAAAAGTTATATTATTGATGGTAATGAAGCATGTGCAAGAGGTGCTTATTTATTTAGTGAGTTATGTGGAATATATCCAATAACACCAGCTAGTCCAATGGCTACTTTAACTGATAAATGGTCTAATGAAGGAAAATTAAATTTATTTAATGATACAGTTAAAGTTGTTGAAATGCAAAGTGAAGCAGGTGCTGCAGCAGTTACTCATGGTGCTCTTCAAGCTGGAAGCTTAGCAACAACATTCACAGCCTCTCAAGGACTCTTATTAATGATACCAACAATGTATAAAATGGCTGGAGAAATGTTACCTGCTGTAATACATGTAGCAGCAAGAAGTCTAGCAACTCATGCTCTTTCAATATTTGGAGATCATCAAGATATATATGCTACAAGATCTACTGGATTTTGTATGTTATCATCTTCTTCAGTAGAAGAAGCATATTATATGAGTATAATATCACACTTATCAGCAATAGAAGGTTCACTTCCATTCTTACATTTCTTTGATGGATTTAGAACTAGTCATGAACTTAATAAAGTATCATTATTAGAAGATAGTGAAGTTTTAAAATTAGTAAACTATGATAAAATAAATGAATTTAAAGAATCATCTTTAAACTTAGGTAAAAATATAACTCGTGGTACATCACAAACAGCAGATGTTTATTTTCAAAATACTGAAATTAGAAATAAATATTATGATAAAATACCAGATATAGTAAATGGTTATATGGAAAAAATAAATAAAATCGCGAATACTAATTATAAACCATTTAATTATTATGGAGATGTAAATGCAACACATGTAATTGCTGCTATGGGAAGTGTATGTGACACTATTAAAAGTGTTGTTGATTATTTAAATAAAAATGGTAAAAAAGTAGGACTAATAGAAGTACATTTATATAGACCTTTTAGTAGTGAATACTTACTTAAAGAATTACCACAAACAGTAAAAGTTATATCAGTATTAGATAGAACAAAAGAAGCAGGTAGTATAGGTGAACCATTATATTTAGATATAGTTGAAGCTGTAAAATCAAGAAATATAAAAGTATATGGTGGAAGATATGGCCTTTCTAGTAAAGATGTTCCACTAGCAGATATAAATGGTGTTTTTGAAAATATGTTTTCAAATAAACCTAAGACTCGTTTTACAGTAGGTATAATAGATGATGTTACTAATCTTAGTATTGAACCTAAAGATATTGAAATAGAAAAAGATTATAAAGAAATAAAAGTATTTGGTTTTGGTTCTGATGGTATGGTTGGAGCTTCTAAAAACTTTATGAAAGTACTTGGAAGTAGAGATGAAAACTATGTTCAAGGTTATTTTGAATATGATTCTAAAAAAAGTGGTGGAGTTACAATATCTCATTTAAGAGTAGGACCAACTAAAATAAATGCACCATATTTCTTAACTAATCCAGATTTTATAGTAGTATCAAAAGATGTATATTTAAGTAGATATTTTTGCTTAAAAGATATTAAAGAGGGTGGTACTCTTCTAATATCAAGTAATAAAACAGATGAAGAATTAGATAAATTAATAAGTTATGAAAATAAAAAAGAAATACTTGATAAAAATATAAAAGTTTATGTTTCTAATTTAGATGAATTAAATAAAAAATATTCATTAAAAGGAAAAATAAATAATATTATCTGTATGTATATGTTAAAAATAAGTGGATATACAAATAGTGAACTAGAAGATTTTAAAAAGTTAGTTCAAAAAACATATGGATCTAAAGGAGAAGAAGTAGTTAATAATAACTTAAATGCAATTGATGAAGGACTTTCATATTTAGAAGAAATAGATAATAATATATTTACATTAACTGAACATGTAAATAAAGATAAAGACTTTACAGATGAAGTATTAAAATTACGTGGTAATCTTCTTAAAGTATCAGAATTTGAAAAATATAAAGCTGGTACATTTGAAGGTGGAACTGCAGCAAGTGATAAGAGAAAAATAAGTGAACTTGTACCAAAATGGTGCAAAGAAAATTGTATTGAATGTAATCAATGTGCATTTGTATGTCCTCATGCATGTATAAGACCTTTTTCACTTACTGATAATGAATTAATTGAATCTCATATAGATAAAACAGAAACAATTGAAAGTATGGGTGAAAATAATAAAAACTTCTATATATCAGTTAATGAAGCAAATTGTACTGGATGTGGACTTTGTGTAAGTGCTTGTCCTGGTAAAAAAGGAGAAAAAGCACTATCATTTGGTGAATTTAATGAAAGATATGATAGAATTAGTGATTACTTATATATTAATCATGAAAATGTAACACCATTTAATAAATATACTGTTAAAGGAATTGGATTTCAAAAACCATATTTTGAATTTTCAGGAGCATGTGCTGGTTGTGGTGAAGCAGGATACATAAAATTATTAACTGAACTTTATGGTAAAAATATGGTAATAGCAAATGCTACAGGATGCTCTTCTATATATGGTGCATCACTTCCACTTACTCCATATAAAATTCCATGGATGAATTCATTATTTGAAGATAATGCTGAATTTGGTTTTGGAATACATATGTCTTATAAAAAAACTAGAGAAAGAATTAAAAAATTAATGTATCAATATAAAGATAAAGTATCTCCTGAAATAAAAGCAACATTTAAAGAATGGATAGACAATATGGAAGATGATGATTTAACTTATGCTATTAAAAACAAGTTAGAAGAAAATTTAATTCCAGAAGAAATAAGAGAGTTACTTGATTACATTCCATCTAGAGATGTATGGATTTTAGGTGGAGATGGATGGGCTTATGATATAGGATATGGTGGACTTGATCATGTACTTCATAGTAATGAAAACATTAACATAATGGTTCTTGATACAGAAGTATATTCAAATACAGGTGGTCAAAAATCTAAATCAACAAGAGCTGGTAGTATTGCAGAATTTGCATCAAATGGAAAATTAGAAAACAAAAAAGATTTATTTAAAATAGCTATGTCTATTCCAAATGTATATGTTGCTTCAATTTCAATGGGAGCAAATATGATGCAGACAATTAAAGCATTAAAAGAAGCAAAAGAACATAATGGTCCATCACTAATAATTGCATATAGTCCATGTATTGAACAAGGAATAATTGGTGGTTTATCTAATCAATTAGAAGAACAAAAAACACTTGTTGAAGTAGGCTACAATTTACTTATGAGATATGATCCAGAAGAAGATATGTTAACAGTTGATTCAAATGAACCAGATTTTACAAATTATGATCAAGTGTTTAGACATGAATTAAGATATAAAAATCTAGAAGTAAAAAATCAAGAAGAATATGAAAGATTATATGATGAAAATATGAATTATTCTAAAGAAAGATATTATTACTTTAAAGATTTAGAACAAAAAAACGATTAGATTGACAATATAATGTCAATCTATTTTCTTATAGAAAAGTTATTGATAATATGATAAAATACATAAAAGAGGTAAATTATGAATATAAAAGATTTCATTAAACATAAAGATAATAATTATAATTTAGAAAAAAATAATTTAGAATTAAATAAAGAAACATTAGATTATTTAGTAAAAAATAATATTACAGAAGCATATACTTCAAAACCACTAAATAAATTAATAAAAACATTAGATGAATATACATATTCAACTTATCCAAATGAAATATTATTATATAAAGGAGTATTAATAAAAAATACTAATTTAGATAAATCTGAATATTTAAATATTAAAACTACATCCTTAAATTTAAATGATGTAGAAAAAATATGTCAAAATTTAAATCTTGATAGTCTAAAGAAAATGAATATTTCTGTAAATGAATATTATAATTATAGTTTTATTTTTAATAAAGATCATGTCTCTATAGAAATACAAGATACATCATTAGATAAAGTTTATGAAATATGTAATTTATTATCTAAATCATATAAAATAGATAATTTAAATATTAATTTTAATGTTATTGATGAAAAAGAACTTATAAAAGATGTTAATTATTATGATTTCGATTATAAATATTTAGATGAATTATCAAAAACAGCTAATATACAAGTTAATTATAGATTTTTATGTGGTGGATATGTAGATTATGATGATTTTAGAAAATTAATTAATGTTGTAAAAAATTATAGAAAAACAGTTAATAATAAACTATTATCTCCATTAGAAAAATTAACTGTTGCATATGATTTAATGAAATATTATCAATATAGTGAAAGTGAAAATATTTTAGATACATATACACCAGATAAAATAATTAAATATGGTAAGATTACATGTGTTGGTTATTCATTAATGATGGAAGAAATATTAAAATGTTTAGATGAAAATATAAAAATAACTAGTGTATCTTTACATACTAATCATAATTTAAAAAGAGAAGGTCATGAAAGAAATTTAGTTAGAATAGATGATGATAAATATAATATACATGGTCTTTACTTTTTAGATGCTACATGGGATAGCTATAATGATAAATTTAAGAAAGTTTATGGAGAAGATTATAAAGTATTTGATATATATAGACATTTTTTAATACCATTTTCTGAATATGATAAAGTATTTCCAAGAGATACTAAACCACCAATTTTTTCAGATTATATTAATTCATTACTTGAAGATAATTGGAAAGAAGAAAATTTAGATAAAGTATTAGGTAATTTAAAAAATGAAGAAATAGAAATATTACAACCATATAAAGTAAAAATGTTTAAAGATATAAAGAAAACAAAAGATAAATTTAAATATGTATGCGCTAAAAGAATACCATTTTCTAATTTCTTAAATGCAGTTGTTGCTGTAAGACAAGTAGAAGGATATGATAAAAAGGATTTAAAAAATGAAGTAATACGTGCTTCAAAAACAACTAGTGAATTTTATGAAGATAATAATTATGATATAGATGAAATAGTAGAAAAAGGTAAAATAATGTAGGTGATTTATGTTTAAATATAGTGACTCTAATAAAAGATATTATACACTTGATTATTTTTATAAGCATAAATTTAATTCAAAAGTATTTAAAGTTAGTTTAAATGCAGGTTTTACATGTCCAAATAAAGATGGAACAGTAGGAGTAGGTGGTTGCATTTATTGTTCTAAAAGTGGAAGTGGAGAATATGCAGGAGATAAAACTAAAGACTTAGTAACTCAATTTAATGAAGTAAAAGAAATGATGTTAAAAAAATGGCCTAATGCTAAATACATTGGTTATTTTCAAGCAAATACTAATACTTATGCTCCTGTAAATATATTAAAAGAAAAATATGAAAAAATACTTGCTCTTGATAATGTAGTGGGATTAAATATAGCAACAAGACCAGATGCAATAAGTGATGAATGTCTTGATTATTTAGAAGAATTATCTAAAAGAACATATTTGACTATTGAACTTGGACTTCAAACTATACATGAAAGAACATCTATATTAATAAATAGATGTCATTCACTTGAATGCTTTAATGATATGGTAAAAAAGTTAAGAGAAAGAAATATTAATGTAGTTGTACACATTATAAATGGACTTCCATATGAAACAAAAGAAATGATGATTGAAACAGTTAAATATTTAAGTAAACTAGATATTCAAGGAATTAAAATACATGCATTATCTATTTTAAAAGATACACAGTTAGAAAAATTATATAAAGAAAATAAATTTAAAACACTTACAAGAGAAGAATATATAGATATAGTTTGTGATCAACTTGAATATTTAAGAGAAGATATAGTTGTCCATAGAATTACAGGAGATCCTAAAGTAAGTGATTTAATAGAACCAGAATGGTTAATTAAAAAAGTAACAATTTTAAATGATATAGATAAAGAAATGAAAAGAAGAAACTCATATCAAGGAATAAAATATAAATAAAAAACATTCAATTTAATATTAAACTGAATGTTTTAATTTGATAACTTTTTCACCAATAACACTAATAGTAAGTTCATTTCCATAAATAGATTTTTTCTCATCTATAAAAGAATTAATATCCATATTAGGATTAAAAGAAATACTTTGTAATTCTGGATATAAATAATAAATATGTTTACATGCTGTATCTTTTAAAACAAAAAGTCCTAATGTATCTATAAAAGGATCTTCAAACATAAATTGTACTAAATCAAAAACTTTACCAAAATCATTTGTAAAATTATATCCCGTTATTAATGATAAAACAGTTTCTAATTCAAAATCTTCTTGCATAAGCCCTCCTTTATATATTATATGTTATAAATTTACCTATTTTAATTCATAAAAAAGGACTGCCACCCCCTGATGGACAGTCCGGAAAAAAGAATAAAAAGGGGTTGGCTAGTGTGATACTAGCACCAATTCGCCTAAAAGTGAATTGGTAAGTCTATATATTAGTGGAAAAGGTTATTTTTGTCAAGCATTTTTTTAAAATTTTTTTAATTTTTTTGTATTCAAAAAATAATGATTGTATGATATAATATGGTAAATTTGTCTTGGAGGTGTTTTATGCAATTAGAAAAGTTAAAAGGTCTTGGTCCAAAAACAATAGATACTTTAAAAAATATAAATATTAATAATATAGATGATTTAGTAAATTATTATCCATATAGACATGATATTATAGTTCTAAATGATATACATGATGCGGTAGATAAACAAAATGTAATAATAGAATGTATTGTTGACTCTGTACCTTTAACAAGAAGATTTAGAGCAAATATGACATCTCTTACTTTTAGAGCAATGTCTAGTAAAAAAATGATTGCTGTTGTTATATTTAATAGAGCATTTTTAAAGACACAATTAAAACCAGGTACTACTATTACAGTATTTGGTAAATATGATGCTCCTAAAAATACAGTTATTGCATCAGACATAAAATTTGAAAAATTAGTATCAGGTTCTATTGAAAGTGTATATCATTTAACAAGTGGACTTACATCAAAATCTTTAAAAAAATATATAAATGAAGCACTTTTAACATATGATAATTATGTAGATTATATACCTGATTATTTAAATAAAAAATATGATTTTATTTCTAAAAAAGATGCTGTTAATATGATACATAATCCTAAAAATGAAAATGAAGTAAAACAAGCACTTATTAAATTAAAATATGAAGAACTATTTGAATTTATGTTTAAAATAAATTATATGAAAGAAATGAATAAAGAAAATAAAGCAGGATATATAAGAAATATTGATCCAGAAGAAGTAAGCAAGTTTGTAAGAAGTCTTCCATTTGAACTTACAAATGATCAAAATAAAGCTATTGAAGAAATATATAAAGATATGACATCTAGTAAAAGAATGAATAGAATGTTAGAAGGAGATGTTGGTTCTGGTAAAACAATAGTTTCAATAGTAGCATCTTATATAAATTATTTATCACATCATCAAACAGCTTTAATGGCACCAACAGAAGTACTAGCATATCAACACTATGAGAATATTAAAGAAATTTTATCAAAAACTAAAATGAAAGTAGAATTACTTGTTGGTAGTATGAAAAAGAAAGAGAAAGATGAAGTTGTAGAAAAGTTAAAAACAGGTAAAATAGATTTGATAATCGGAACACATGCATTGCTTTCAGAAAATGTTGTATTTAAAAATTTAGGATTAGTTATTACAGATGAACAACATAGATTTGGAGTAAATCAAAGAGCTAACTTAAAAAATAAAGGTTTACTTCCAGATACATTATATATGTCTGCAACACCAATACCAAGAACATTTGCATTAACAATATATGGAGATATGGATATATCTAATATAAAAACTAAACCAAAAGGAAGAAAAGATGTAAAAACAATTATTAAAAGTAATAAAGAATTAGTATCAGTTTATGAAATGATGAAAAATGAAATTGATAATAATCATCAAGTATTTGTAGTATCTCCATTAATTGAAGAAAATGATGTACTTGATTTAACAACAGTAAATGAAATCAAAAGAAATATAGAACTTTATTTTAAAGGAAAAGTTAAAAGTGCAATTATGCACGGTAAATTATCTAAAAATGATAAAGATAAAATAATGAATGAATTTAAAGATGGTAAAATTGATGTATTAATATCTACTACAGTTATAGAAGTTGGAATTGATATTAAAAATGCTACTTTAATGGTAATTTATGATGCTGAAAGATTTGGTCTTGCAACACTTCATCAATTAAGAGGTAGAGTAGGAAGAAATGAATATGATTCTACTTGTGTATTAATTGGTAGTGAAGATAATGAAAGACTTAAAGTTTTATGTGAAAGTAATGATGGGTTCTATATAACTGAAAAAGATTATGAAATGAGAGGCGAAGGAGATTTATTTGGCGTAAAGCAAAGTGGAGAAATGGGATTCAAAGTTGCAAATTTACATCAAGATATGAAAATCCTTTTACAAGCAAGAGATGATTCAAAAGAATTTTTATTAGAAAATATTAATAATAATTTTGAAAATTATAAAGAATATGCTACAATAGTAGATGAGATAAGAAATTTGGATTAGGAGGAAAAATGAATTTTGAAGATGCAAACTATATAAATGAAAACCCAGAAAAAATAAATAACATAGAAATAAATAATACAAAACCTGAAAGCATAAATAATACTAGTGAAAAATCTCGTGAAGTGGAAATGTATAGCAAAATTTATCATTTAAGAGATACATTTTTAGAAAGCGAAAGAGATTATGTTAAAGCTTTATTAGAAAAACCAGAAATAGTTGATCTTATAATTAGGTTAAGTGATTTTTCTCATTTGGCATTATATGTAGCAGCACATGGTTTTATTGAAGATATAGAATATGGTAAAGTCAAAGAAGAAAATCTTGAAAGAGCAGAAGAATGCATAACAATTTTACTAGCAGCTATACAAGATGAAACACTTAGAAAAGAGTTAGTAAGAGTTCATGATTCAAATGTTAAAGATAAGGATGATGGATTAAAAAATACTATACCTGCATATTATGGAGAAGAAGAACAACAACAAATTAGTAGAAGTAGATAAATATAAAGGAGGAATTAAATTATGGGAAGAGCACATGAAGTAAGAGCTAAAGCTATGGCTGCAACTGCAGCAAAAAAATCAAAATTATATTCAATTTATGCAAAGGAAATTATGAAGGCTGCTAAAGGTAACCCTGATCCAACAAGTAATGATGTATTAAGAAGAGTTATTGAAAAAGCTAAAAAAGAACAAGTTCCAGCAGATGTTATTAATAGAAATATTGATAAAGTTAAAAAAGGTACAGCAGAAAATTATGATACTGTTGAATATGAAGCATTTGCTCAAGGTGGAAGTTCATTAATAATTAAATGTTTAACTGATAATCCAAATAGAACAATTACATTTGTTAAAACAGTATTTAATAAATGTGGAGCTAAAATGGCTTCTCAAGGTGCAGTAAGCTTTATGTATGAACACTTAGGTGTTGTTGGAATTAAAGGTCATAGTGAAGAAGAAGTAATGGATGCATTAATTAATGCAGATGTTGATGTTAATGATATTGAAGTAGAAGATGATACAATTGTTGTTTATACTGAAGTATCTGATTTAAATAATGCTAAGAAAGCATTAGAAACAGCATTTCCAGGGGTAACATTTGAAATAGATGAAATATCTTATTTCCCAAATGATACAGTTACATTATCACCAGAAGATAAAACAAAATTTGAACACTTACTTGAAATGCTAGATGACTTAGATGATGTAAGCAATGTATATCATAATGTAGAGTTATAATAAATAACTCTTATTTATTTAAAATAAAATTAAAGAGTTAATAATTAAGATATTAAATATTAAAAATAACTCTTTTTTTATGTTTAATTTTGTGATAATATTATTATAGAGTGGAGTTAGATAAAATGAAGATAAAATCAATAATCACAGAAGAAGATAAGAAGTATTATGATAGTATTAGAAATAATCCTAATATTAAAAGTACTCATACTAAAATAGCACCAGGTGCTGAATATCCAGATAAAAAGGATTATGCCGCATCTGTGGTTTTTGCACTAATGTCTATAAATGGATATGTCAATAAAGCAACAAGTATTTGTAGTGACAAAAACAATAGTTTAAAAATTATTGATACTATGATAGATCTTGCTAAAAAAGAAATTGAAAATTATCATTTAAAAAGTGGTAGTAAAGATTATCAAATAAATAATATTATAACATTTGATAAAAAAGAATATCTTGTGTTAGATGTTATTTCTAAAAATAATATTAGTTATCTATATCTTGCTAATTATGATGAATTAGAAGATGATGATAATGCAATAGTTAAAGTTGAAAATAATAAATATTTTCATATTGAAGATAATGAAGAATTTAACTTTGTTCTAAATAAAATTTTTATAGATTTTAAAGATGATATAATTAATTTATTAGCAGAAGAATAAAAAGCTTTCATTTAAAATTATTTTATGTTATAATCTATGAAGTAATATGAGTTGGGAGTGGGTTTATGGAATTTATAACATCACTAATGTCCTTTGCTTCACTAGCTTCTTGGGCTGCTCATCCATTTATGAGTATAATGCTAGTAATTGATGGATTAGTATATAATTTAGTTTCATATTCATTTAATTTATTTATGCTAATGTGTCAATTAGATTTTAGTAGTTTATATGGTATTGTTTCACCAATAGTTGATAGATTACAAGCTGTTGTATTGGTTCTAGTAGTATTTAAAATAGCAATGTCATTTATAAAATGGATGATAGATCCAGAGAGTGCACCAAAAGAAGGATCGAAAATAGTAGTTAATATTTTTATAACAGCTATGTTCTTAATTGGATATAACTTTGTTTTTGATGTGTTTAATGAAGTTGGAATGTTAATTATGGGAGCACCAGAAGGAAGAGATTTTGTTGTTTTAAAACAAATAGCTAATATATCTGGTGGAGATGAAGGCTTAATAATGAGATTTATATTTGGTAATAATAAAGAAGTAGAAGATATAGGCGATTATATGGCTTATGAAACTGTAAAAATATTTATTCATGATATAGAAGACCCAGATAATAGTCCAATTGTTAGAAGTACAATTTGTGATGATGAAAAATGTGATTTTAATGATTTAAATGAACTTACAGTAAATTTAGATAAAAATGTTGAATATATGTGGGGTATAAGTAGTATCGTTGGCGTATATTTAATATATAGTATAGTAAAGATGGCAATAGAAATTGGAGTTCGTATGTTTAAACTTTTGATATTGCAAATACTTGCTCCTATTGCAATAATAACTATTCTTGATGGTGGAATTAAATCTAATACTTTCCAAACTTTTTATAAAAAATATTTATCAGTATATGCAGAAGCATTTACAAGAATGTTAGCTATGTTGATAACAGTTGTATTTGTATGCAAATTTTATATTAATATAGATAATTTCTTTAGTCCAATTGGAGATACAGGAGCAGGTGGTGTAACAAAATTCTTACTTACAATAATAGTTGTAGTTGCTGCCTTTAGAATAGCTGATGGTTTACCAAAGTTTATAGATGAAGTTCTTGGTACAAAGATGGCAAAAGGAGATAAAGTAGGCGTTGGAAAGATTGCAGCTGGACTTGTTGGTAGTGCTTTAGGCTTTGCTGGTGGAATAGGTGCAGGAACTATATCAGGTGCAGGAGTCGGTGGAACTTTATTGAACGCTGCTAGTGGAGCATTCAAAGGATATGGAGCTGGTAGTAAAGGAAATAATGTCGCAGATTTCTTTAAGAACACTGGTGAAAACAATAAGGCAAGTAGAGAAAGAGCTTTAAATATTGCTAGAATGGGTGGCGGAGGTCAATACGCATTACATGGTATTGAAAATAGACTTGGAATTACACAAAGAAATCAAGCTCGTGCTCAAAGAGAATCTGATACTGCTAAAGCCCTTGAAAATATGGTTGCTGCTAGAAGCAATGCATTGAAAAATGAAAAATATAATTATAATGGACAGGAAGTTAAATTTGGTGATAGTGCAGATTCATTTGCTAGTACAATGCTTGAATATGATAATACAGTTACTACAGCAAAAGCGGCTTATGAAAGTTTACAAGGTGAATTTGATGTTAATAGTGTAACTGATTCAAAGGGTCATGCTTATACAAAAGAAACTGGAGAGTCAGATGCTGCCTTTAGAGCTAGAATACGTAATGATAAATATAAAGAATATATTAAAGCAAGAGACGATGCAATGAGCCATTATAAAAAGGAATATAATAATGCTTTATTTACAAATGCCAATGTTAATAAGGATGCAAATGTAATTGAAACAACATCTGTATATGATAATCGAGCAGCTAATGGCTTAAAATCAAAAGACTTATCAACTGCAAAAGATAAACTTGATGCTGATGGTAAAGTTATGAGAGACTCTTCAGGTGAAGCAATAAAAGAAGAATTGGATGTTAGTGCAAACCTTTCAGATGCAAGAAGTACATATGCATCATCTCAATCTGATATTAACAATAGAAATTCTATGCAAAGAGAGCAACGTCCAGGAAGATATCAATAATTTGTGTAATATAGAGGAAAGGAAAAAAGAATATGAATCAATATTTAATACCTGCTAATAGTAAAAAAGGTCAATTAATATTTAATGTATTTAGATGGATTGATTTGGTTATTGTAATAGTTGGTGCAGTAATTACACTTATATTACTATTTGCAATACCTGGTCAAACAATAATTGCATTATTTATTAAATTATTACCTATAGGTATATGTGTGCTGCTTGTACTGCCTATACCTTACTATCATAATGTATTAGTTTTCTTACAGGAATTTTATATTTATTGTACGAGTCAAAAGAGATTCTTATGGAGAGGATGGTGTGCTAAACAATATGGCCAACAAAACAAATAAATTTGCAGAAGATTGGATGCCAGTTAGAAATATTCAAAATGGAGAAATAATTTTAAATAATGGCTATAGAGTAACTGGTGTTAAGGTTAGACCAAGAAATATATTTATTTTAGATTATAATTCTCAAAATAATGCAATATTTAATTTAAGAAATTTTTATAATACTTTAGATTATCCTTTTTGGATTATTATATCTGATAGACCAGTTGATATTAATGTATATTTAGCACAACTAAAGTTATTACAAAATTCTGTTCAAACTCAAGCTATGAGAAAATTAGTAAATGAGGATATTGAAAAAGCTAATTTATTTATGAGTAAAGAAGTAAATGTAACAGATACAGAATATTTTATATTATTTAGAGAAAAGAGACCAGAAATAATCCAAAAGAAGATTCAAAATATGATATCAGGCTTAGCTGGTGCTGGACTTCAATCTTCACAAACTAGTGATGATGATTTAAGAATACTTCTTGATGGATTTATGAATGGTGGATCTACTACTAATTTTGGAACGGTGGTGGCTGGTGAATGAGTATGAATTTTAAAAGTCAAATTGCACCAAAAGGTTTAGAATTTAAACCTGCTGAAATGATAATAAGTGATAAATATTGTACAATATTATCAGTTATTAGCTATCCTAAATCAATTTATGAAGGATATCTTGCTAATATTACACAAATACCTGGTGTAAAAGTTTGTATTAAACATATTCCTATTGATTTTTCTATTTTATCAAAAATGTTAAATAAAGAAATATCTGATATGAAAGCAAGATATGCTGATGAACATGATGTTACTATACAAGAAAGAATAAGACAAGATTATGAAAGTATTGAACAATTTGTTTCAATGTTAACAGCAACTCAAGCAAGAATATTTGATTTCCAAATGCATTTATTTGTATCAGCTGATTCTCATGAAGAATTAGAAATGAAAAAAGTACAAGTTAAAAATTATTTAGATGCTATGGGAATGAAAGCTTTTGTTCTTAGATTTGAACAAAAGAAAATTCTTGAAAGTATGTTACCAATATTTGAAAAGAATGATATTGAAGATAGACTTGGGACACCAATACCATCAGTTACTATGGCTGCTATGTATCCATTTGTATTTGATAGTATTAAGGATCCTGGACTTTCATGTCTACTTGGTGTTGACTACTCTGGTGGTGTTATATTATTTAATCAATTCTTATATCAAACTAAGAAAGAGTTTAATAGAAATAATGCTAATATGATTATATTAGGTACTTCTGGTAGTGGTAAAAGTACAGCTGCTAAAATATTACTTAGATCTAATATTAGAAATGGACATAAAATAGTCGCAATAGACCCTGAAGGTGAACTAGAAGATATGACTAAACTTTATGGTGGAGATTTCATTGACTTAGGTAAAGGTGGAGACTTTGGTATGATAAACCCACTAGAAGTTGTTCTTGATGCTGATGAAGATGAAATGCAAGAAGGAATGGGTTATGCAATTTTAACTCGTACACTTCAAACATTAAAAGCATTTATGAAATATTATAGTCCTGATATTGAAGAAGATGTACTTACATTATTTAGTGAAGTAGTACAAGATACATATAAGAGATATAAAATAGATTATAATACTGATTTTACTAAAATATTAGACCATGATTATCCAACTTTTGATGATGTGTATGCTACAATAAAAGGAAGACTTTTATCTATGACTGAGCATACTCATGAAAGAGATATAATGGAAAGATTAGAATTAAAAATACGTCCACTTACAAATGAATTAAGATACTATTTTACTGGTAAAACTACAATTGATAGTGATGCAGATTTTATAGTATTTAACATTCGTGAACTTATGAATGCAGATAATAATATAAGAAATGCATTATTCTTCAACATATTAAAATATGCATGGGGACTTACATTAGATAAAGATATTAATACAATATTAATGGTAGATGAAGCACATATGTTACTTGCTGATCAAAATACTTTAGGTGCTGAATTCTTAGCACGTATTCAAAGACGTTCTCGTAAATACAATACAGGAACTATTATAATTACACAACAACCAACAGACTTTGCTGCTCCTAATGTTTTAATACATGGTAAAGCAATATTTGATAATGCATCTTATTATTTAGTAATGGGACTTAAAAAGCAAGCTGTTGATGATTTATCAAGATTAATTGATTTAAATGATCAAGAAAAAGATTCAATTAAGAGATATAGTCAAGGTCAAGCATTGTTTGTTTGTGGTAATAGAAGAATGCGTATAAATGTAATAGCAACTCAACAAGAGTTAGAATCATTTGGTTCTGGTGGAGGGTTCTAACTAGAACCTTCTTTTTCTTAAAGGGAGTATATGTATGTCAAATGAAGAGTTAACTGAAGAAGAAATAAAAAGACAAGAAAAATCTATTCGTGACCAAGAATTAGGTTCTTTTTATGGTGCCTATAAAGAAAAAAAACATAATCAAAAAGATGTAGATGCAATTAACAACAGAACTGGTAAAAACGAAGAAAATGTTAACTACGATGAAGAAGAACAAGAAACTCAAACAAATAAAAACTCTTCATCTCTTAAAGAAAAAGAAGGTTTAAAAAAAGAAGATAGTGAAAAAGAATCTGATAGTAAGGATTCTGATAATAAAGAAACTGATGAAAAAGATAAAAAAGAAGAAAAATCATCTGATAATAAAAAAAATCCATTAAATAAAAAACAAGTACTTGAAGATTTATCAGGTGTAACAAATATTAAAAATAAATTTCTAGCATTGCAATTAAAAATAAAATTAATAATTTTTTTAGGTGGATTATTTCTTGTTTTTGTAATTATAATGTCTTTAATTATGGCAATTGATAATTTTACTAGTGGAATTGTTAATTTCTTTGGTGTACCTGAAAGTGACACTAAGGAAAATGCTAGTGTTAGTGAAGCAGATGGATTATATACAAATGAAGAATATTTTTATGATGATGATGGTAATGAACTTAATAGTGAGGATTTAGTTAATAAATTAAAAAAAGATAATAGATGCAAAGTAACAATATGGAATAGAATTTCTGATGCATTTAGTGATAAATTTAAAGATCCTTGTGAATTTATGAGATATCTAAAAAAACATACAGATGGAAAAGAAACAAATTTAGGATTAATTATTGGTACAGTATTTTATGGATTTGATTCTCAACCTTTAGCAAGTCAATATGATAATCCAAAAGATGCTTTAGATGATGTACCAGCTTCTAATCACTTTGAAGCATTTAAAAAGATATTAACAGAAAATGATTTTATAAATGAAAGTGCTCTTAATTCAATTATTAATAGTACTATGTCTAATGAAAAATATACATATTATACATGGGAAGTAAAAGAAGAAGATGCAAAAGATGATGATGTAGAAGAAACAGATTTAGATGAATTAGAAGAACAAGAAAAACCTAAAAAATTGGTTGGAAAATGTATAGAACATGATGGTGGTTCAACTCATTATAGTCTTGATAAATGGAAGATTTTTATGAGATTTGGTGAACCACTTGCTAATAAATATGAAAAAATTATAAGAGATTCTATGGCTTATAACAGTAGTGATGAAGAATGTAATGGAACTATCAGTGATGATGAGTTATTAGAAAGAATTAAAGCCTCAGCAGAAGATAGTAGCGTTAAAATAGAACTTGATAAAAAAAGTGTAAATGCTGCTAGAAATCAATTACAAAATGGTTCTCAAGCTGATTCATTAGAAGCATTTAGTCAAGCTGCTGATGTAAATACAAAAACAAAAGATGTATTTCAAAGTTACGATGGAGATGTATTTGATTATAAAAATGGTTTTGCATATACTCATTTTCCATATTTTAGAGCAATGGAAAATAAAAATGATGGAATAGATGTTGAATATGATGATGTATTTACTCCAAAAGAAATAGAAACTATTATATTAGAAATTATTGATAGAAAATCAGAACTTAACGATGTATTATTATTGATGGATTTAGATGATAGCGGAACATCTTATTCTGATAATTTAACATCTGTTGTAACTGGTGCTTCTTGTGGAAATTATTTAAGTGTTAAAAGTTTAGATGAAATTACAGTAAGATTAACAGATTGTAATGGTATGTTTTTAGCAAATGTTCCATTTGATGATTATATTATTGGTGTTGCAAATGCTGAAGTTAGTAATACTAATGACAATTATGTATTATCTGAAATGGTTGCGGCAATAAGTTATGCTTTACATAGACATAACAATTATACAAAAGGTAATGTTATTAATATGAGAAGTGGTACTTGTGATCAAGCATATTGTAATATGAATAAAGGATGTAGTGTAGTACCAGCACCTAATGTATGTAGTGCTTGTTCATCTTTCTTAATTGGTGGTGGAAATAAAGCTTATCCAAGTTTATATCCAAAATATAAAGCTCTATATGAAAAAGCAAGCGATTATTTACTTGTTTCAAATGGTACTGTTCATAATGCTCATTATGTTAGTTCGATACAAAATGAGTGGTCAAGAAAAGCTAATGCAGGTATGTCATTTACACAAATAATGCAAGAAACTTATGCAGATGAAGGAGCAGAATTAATAAGATGTAGTGAAGCAGATGCATCTAGTAGTTCATCATCATCATCTTTAAGAGTAGGAAGCAAAGCAACTACTGAATATCCAGAAGTATCTCCAGATTATGGTAAATATTATGGATTTTCATATAATGATGAGCCTGAAGGTAGAAATATTACTATGAATCCAGAATGGAAAAAAGCAAATCTTACAAGTGTATCTACAAATTGTAGTGCTGCTGGTTGGAATCAAACCATGCTAGTTAACACTCAAGCAAAATCAAAATTTGAAGATGCATTTAAGAGAGTTTGCACAATATTAACAAATGGAGTTAAACTAAAAAGTGGAAAAACATGTAAAATGAGTGCAAATGATATAAAATTTGGTGGATCTTTTGTAGAAAGAAAAACATCATCAGGAAGTTTCAGTTTACATGCTTATGGTTTAGCAGTAGATTTTAACTATACAGCTAAATATAATATAAATGGTACAATTTATTCTCCATATGATTCTAGTAGAAGTTTAGAAAACTATATGAAATTTGTTGAAGCTATTGGTGGAGATGAAGAAGACTGTAGAAATGTAAACTATATATTATGGAAATATGCTTTTGAACCAGCTGGATTCAATTGGGGTGGCAACTGGGGTAGAAATGGAAATAGTGCAACATATGATGGAATGCATTTTGAAGTCAAGTATTAAGGAGAAATAATTATGGAAGAGAAAAGAGCTAATTTTATAATATTAGGAATCCTTACAATAATTTTACTAATAGTAATTATTCCACTTATTATTATAAATAATAGAGAAGAAAATAAGAAAAATTTCCCTGAATATAAAGATATAGACATATCAGAAAAAGATGTAAAAGATCCAAATAGTGAAAGTTATAAGGAAATAAGAAAAGAATTAGAAAGTGACTATTACTTTTCTAAAGAAGCATTAATTACTGATTATGATTCAGAAAAATATAATGGTAGTAATATTCAAAATATGTTATGGAATTTTATATTCTCATATGAACTTGAAAATACAAAATACATGGCATCTAATAATAAAAAAGAAGGAACATTTTGCTTAAGTAAAAATAATACAATTGAAGCTTTTAAAGAATTATATGATGTAGATATAAAAAATGAACTTAATATATTATTAGGTTATTATGAATATGTTTATAAAAAAGGTAATGATTATTGCTTTATATATAAAAATGTAGCAAACGATTATGATAATGAAATTACTATTGCAGTAGAAAGAATGGCTATGATAGGTACTACTGTTACTACAGATATATATGTATATGAATATTATACAAATGGACTTGAAAATGAAATTTCAAATGTAAATATATTAAAAAGATATATTGAAAATAACAATTATAGTTCTGCTAGTAATGTAGTTACAAATTATTTAAATGGCAAAGTTACTCATAAACAATTAAAATTAAAAGTTAATAATAAAGGTAAATTTTTCAAATATAAAATTTTAAGTAGCAAAATATTAGAATATTAGTGAAAATTTAAAATTTATATTGTATAATAAAATTGTATTGAGGTGAAAATCATGAAATTTAAATTTAGAGCTGATTTGAAAGATATAGTAATATTTTTAATATTCTGTGTAGTATTATTATATTTTATCGCGATAGCAGTATTAAATATAAATAGATTTGCAACAGAAGGGGAGTTAAGTGGACTAAATCCCTTACCTGCATTTGGTAGTGAATTTTTATTTACTACATTAGTATTTTATATTTTAGCATTAGTATCTATGATACTTGCTTGCTCTTCATTCTTTTTAGAAAGAGAAGAAGGATTTGGAATCTCTACTCAAAAGAAAACAAAAAATGATGGATATTCTAAGTTAATGAGTGATAAAGATATGAAAAAGGATTATGGTATCAAAAAAGTTCATTTAAAAGATGATAATTATGATGCCGGTGGTATTCCAATTATTAATGATGGAGTTAATGCATGGGTAGATGATAGTGGTCAACCACACTCACTTATAATGGGTGCTTCTGGTTCAGGAAAAACTCAAGCATTTATGTTTCCACTTATTAAAATATTAGCTCGTCATGGTGAAAGTATGATAGTTACTGACCCAAAAGGTGAGTTATACGAAGCATGTGGTGAATTATTAAAAGAAAAAGGATATAAGATTATATTAATTAACTTCCGTGATCCAAAAGAAGGAGCTGCATGGAATCCATTCTCATATCCATATAGAATTTATAAAGAAGGAAATACTGATAAAGCAAATGAACTTTTACAAGACCTTGCTAGTAATATATTAATAGATCCAAATAATAAAGCTGAACCATTCTGGGAACAAACAGCATCAAACTTCTTTACTGGACTTTCACTTGGACTATTTGATGATGCTACTGAAGAAGAAATAAATATAAATAGTATAAATATGATGGCTGAAGTAGGTGAAGATAGAATAGGTTCTTCTACTTATATTAAAGAATACTTTAAGAGTAAAGGAGAATTATCTCCTGCATATATAGCAGCAGCTTCTTGTATTAATGCACCAAATGAAACTCGTGGTGGTATCATGAGTACATTTAGAACAAAAACAAGAATTTTCTCATCACAAGAAGCATTAAGTGAAATGCTTTCATATAGTGATTTTGATATAAGAGATATTGGTAAAGAAAAAACAGCAGTATTTTTAAAAGTTCATGATGAAAAAACAACATATCATGCTCTTGCTACAATATTTGTAAAACAAGCATATGAAGCTTTAATTGCTGTAGCTCAAACTTGTCCAGGATTAAAACTTCCATACAGAACAAATTTTATATTAGATGAATTTGCTAATATGCCAGCACTTAAAGATGTAGAAACAATGATAACAGCATCTCGTAGTAGAAACATAAGATTTAGTTTCGTTATTCAAAACTTCTCACAATTAAATAAAGTTTATGGAAAAGATGTTGCTGAAACAATCAAAGGTAACTGTGGAAACTTTGTATATATCATGAGTACAGAGCTAGCAGCCTTAGAAGAAATTAGTAAATTACTTGGGGATAAAAAGCCAGAAAAACCTAAAAAAGATGAACCAGCTCCACCAATTAGACCTTTATTTACAGTAAGTGATCTACAAGCATTAAAAGAAGGAGAAGTTATAATTAATAGATTTAGAAGTATGCCTTTCAAAACAAAACTTGTATATGATCATAAAATTGATTGGGGTAAAAAATATAGTTTAATGCAATATACTCAAAGAGCTCATCATGATGTTAAAGTATTTGATTTAAAAGGATATGTAAATAAATTAAGAGAAAAAGAAGGACCAGCACCAACTGGAATGCCAGGAATGGCTATGCCTGGAATGATGGGTGGAATGCCAGGAATGGGAATGCCTGGTATGGGGGTTCCATTTATGCCAGGTACTATGAGTAGTTCTAAACCATCTATGCCAACAGATTTAGATGATTATATTAAGAAATTAGATGAAAAAATAGCTGAACTTGAAAAAGAAGAAGCTGAAGAACAGGCAAGGATGGAAAAAGAAGCCAAAGAAAAACAAAATATTGATAATGTTAATACAACTGAAACACAAGAAAATATACAAAAAGATATCAGTGATATTCTTGAACATAGAACTGCAGATGTAGTGGAAGAAGTAAAAGAAGAAGTTCCAGTGCCAAAAGAAGAACCACATGAACTAGATATACAAAAACCAACTTATGATAATGTTGAAAGACCAAAAGTAAGTGTTGATGTTGATAGTGTAGTAGTTCCTAAAGAAAATAAAGATGAAGACTTCTTTGATGATTTCTTTGGTGGTGAAGATGAATAGTAAAATAAACTATTCATTTTTTTTGCATAAAATATTTTAGGTGATTAAAATGAAAATAATTGATGTTAGTGATAAATACACGTATAGTCAAGGACATTTAGAAAATAGTATAAATATTCCTTATGATGAACTTATAAATAATTATAGAAAATATTTAAATAAAAATGATAAGTATTATTTATATTGTAAAAGTGGTAAATTAAGTAAAAGAGCAGTGCTTGTTTTATCTAGTTTAGGTTATAATGTTTTTTTTAAGTTTCCGTAAAAATTAAAAGAAAATAAAAGAACTAGAAAATGTTAATAACTTTTTCTAGTTTTTTAGT
>CANRCX010000010.1 GCA_947629235.1 uncultured Bacilli bacterium
TTTTACTAAAAAACTAGAAAAAGTTATTAACATTTTCTAGTTCTTTTATTTTCTTTTAATTTTTACGGAAACTTAAATTAAATAAAAAATCTCATTTTTGAGATTCTTTACTTTTTTGATATTAATAATATAATTTTATACATAATAAACGAAATAATTGTAAGTAAGAATATTCCACTCATTACTAGATTTAAATTAAATACTTGTGATCCATATAATATTAAATAACCAATTCCTGCTTTTGAAGTTAAAAATTCACCTGTAATAACCCCGCTATTACCCGTGGTGAGAGAAAATTACAAAGGTTATAAGATTCCAAGAAAGGTGTAATAAATATGGGAGCAAGAATGAGTTGTCCTTATTGTAATAGTAAGGATACAACAAGTGTTATTTATCTTTATAGATATAATGATAATAATACTTTTATTAAAAAAAATAATGATGAAGTAAAATATTCAGAAAGGAAAAGAAAACCTAAAAGATTAAACTATGATGGAACTCTTATAACTGATCATAATTATAATAAGTATTGTAATAATTGTCATAAGTCATTTAATTCAATAGAAAATTTATATGCAGTAGATATTAGTAAAATAACATTGGTATTTATATTAAGCAAAGCAAGATATAAATATGAATTTATATTTGATGATAAACCAATATTTATATTTAAAAAGAATTATGAATTAATTAGTCAAGAAATAATTACTAATAAAGATAAAATAAAAATACTAGATAGTATAACTAATTCTAAAATAAATTTTTGGAATAAAGAATATATCAACAAAGATTATGATAATTATAAATGGATATTAAAGTTAGAATATTATAATGGACTTTCAAAATGCTTTAATGGACACGATATGATTCCACTTAATTGGAATATATTTATAAATGGTTTTAAGAATTTTATAAATAGATATGATAATGATAATTTATTAAAAAAAATTACTAATAAATAAAAAAATATAGTATAATTTAATTATTGATTTATTAGTTCTATTATAACTTTAATAAATGACACCAATGACACCAAAATTTGGAAGTACCCCTCCCAAAAATTGCTGTCATTCTGTCATTAAGTCATAAAAAATAGTATGAATTTTTAATAATCATACTATTTTTAAATGATAAAGTAGGTTAGATAATTTATGGAATAGTTATATATGCTTTGTTATATTTTATTCAATTTTTTCTATTATCAATGGATTTTCTTTAACAATTTTTAATGAATATTTTTTTTCTAAAATATTTTTAAGTTTTTTTACATTAATGCTTTCAAATTCTGGCATAGAAGTTGCAAAATCAACAGCATCACAATATTCGTTTTCTAATGTAAAATTTTCAAATAATGCACTATTGTTATATGCACTTGATAAACTTTTAGCAAATAATTCATATACTAAATTATTGTTGCAATACTTTTCCATCTCTTCTACATATGGATCAATAAGTTTGTAAAAATCTTCATCTGATAGTTCACTTACACAACTTGCTGGTCTAATCATAATAACCTCCTTTTTTATATTTTTTAATTAACATATTTATTTGTATTATTTAATGCTATTTTTTATGTTTTAATAAATCTTTTGCACTGATACTTATTGGAGTATTTTATTTAAAAATCGTATCATAATAAACATAAATGGTGATACGAATGAAGATAAATAAAGTCTTTGGTAATAATTTAAAATATTATAGATTTATTAAACATTATACACAAGAGAAACTAGCAGAACTTACAGAAACTAGTGTAACTTACATAAGTCAATTAGAACTAGGACATCATACTCCATCATTTGATAAATTAGAATTATTATCAAAAGCACTAGATGTTGAACCTTATGAATTTTATGTAAATAATAATAATATACATAAATTACCAAAGAGAGTTGATATGAAATAAGCAAATACAAATAATTCTTGTGTTTGTTTTTTTTATTATACACTTTTTTTAAAAAAAGTCTATAATTTGTTGCATACATTTAGCAAAAAATATAAATAATCTTTTTAAATGAGAAAATTGAATTGGTGATATAAATGTATATTAGCAATTTAAAAAAGTTAAGAGAAGATGCAGATATGACACAAGAAGAGTTAGCACAGAAATTAAATGTAAAAAGAGCAAGATATGGGTTTTGGGAAAATGATAGAATAATGATTCCATTATTAAAAGCAGATTATTTATCAGTTCTTTATCAAGTAAAATTATCATATATTTTAGGAATTGATAAAAAGTTAGAGCATAAAAAGATTAAACCTATTGATTATGATAAATTATTAACAAATTTAAATAATTTAAAAAAAGTTAATAAGTATTCATATGAAACAATAGCAATCCATTTAAATTGTAATAAATCTACTTGTCAAAGATATTTTAAAGGAGCAGTTATAATTCCCATTGATAGACTTATACAATTAAGTGAATTATTTAAAATTGATATTGATAAATTATGTGGAAAATAAATACTTTTTATTTGCAATTTGTGTTAGATTAAAAATAAAATGAAAAAAGGAATTTCACAAATGATTGAACCTCGTTTTTGATAGAATGAGGTTTTTGAATGAATAAAAATTAAATATGAAAATAAAAAAAATTTAAAGTATTTTTTTATTTTCAATTTAAAAATTGAGTTTTTTATTTTAATTGGACTTAAAAGTTGAGTAATTCTATTTCAAAGTGGTGGAATATAAAATTACAAAATAGTAAATTATACTTATACAAGTAATATTTTTGCATTTCAAATGTATTACTTAGAGTATATTATGTCTACTAAAATTTATTGGAGGAATTTATGAAAAAAAAGCAAACTATATTTATAATATTAGTAACATTTATATTACTTATATTTGTTTGTTTAATTATTAGTAATATTGTTACTGATAAAAACGAATTTAAAATTACAACTAGAACTAATAAATATACTGAATCTAATGAGGATGTTAAAGGATTCCCTATATATATAAAATGTAATAAAAATGAAAAAGTTAAAATTATAATTTCAAAAGGTAAAATAATTGATGACTCTAAAAATATATTAAAAATTAATGATACTGAATATATTTCTAGTTGTAATCAAGAAGTATATTGGTCTCCAAAAGATTCAAGTGAGATAGAAGTAAATGAAGAAATTATTATAGAAATAAATTTGCAAAATACTTCTGAATATAAAAATGCAATTAGACTTCAAAGAAATGAACTTAATGAATATGTTTATATCAAAGAAAATAATTAGAAATGATAAAATTAATTATCATTTCTTTGTTATAAAATCATTTTAGGTTGTTATTTCTTATTAAAGAAAAAGAATATCCTTTATTCTAAAAATTTATTTTCATTTTTTATTACAATATTATAATATTGTAAAGCATATTATATTATTTATTAATAAATATATTATAAATGTGTCAAAATTCACATATGTTTTTTTCTTTTAAAATAATTTATAATTTGTTAAAATATATATGTAAACTATGGAGGAAATATGAATTTAGAAAAAACAGGAAAATTTATAGCAAAGTTAAGAAAAGAGCAAAATATGACACAAGAAGAATTAGCAGAAAGAATAGGTGTTAATGCTAAGACTATTTCAAAATGGGAAACAGGTATAAATTTACCAGATTCAGTTTTGCTATTTAATTTAAGTAAAGAATTAAAAGTAAGTGTTCAAGATTTATTAAATGGTGAAAAAATAAAGAAAGAAAAATCTAAAAAATCTTTTATTGATATTATAAATTCATATGTTTTTAAAACAAAGAAAAAATTTGTTCTTTTAATTGTTTTAACTATATTTATGTTAACATTTCTTTTTTCTATAATTTATACTTTTTCAAATTATAATAAAAATAGTATTTATAATATAAATTTTAGTGATAATTTATACCAAATAAATGGTTATTTTATATTTAGTCCACAAAAATTATTTGTTGTAATTCCTAATTTTAATTATATTGGTGATAATATTAATACTAGTGAAGAACCTATTATAAAAAGTTTTAGTGTAAGTCTAGAAAATAATAATGGAGAAGTATATTTTAATAATGAATTAGATTTAAATGAAAATATCCAATTTATATCTGAGGTATTAAGTGAATATAAAATAGATTACAATGAAGAAAGAAGTATGACATTATTAAATAAAAATAATCTCAAAGATTTATATTTAGTAATTATATATAGAGACAAAAATGATAAATCTTTTAAATCAAAATTTAAAGTAAAAGTTGATGAAGAATTTACTAATAATAAACTTTTTTATTAGTATCCATCTAAAAGTGGAATAATTTTCTTTAAAAGTGGTTTTTAATGAAAATATTTTTACTTATAATTATTTATATGAAAATAGAAAAAAGGAGTGATAAATATAAAAACAATTAAACAAAATTTATTATCTATTGTAGTTATAATAGCATTATTTATTTTTACTACATTTTTATGTTACTCATATAAAATTAACACTTATCACGAGAATTTTGAAAATAGACTTGGAGTAATGTATTGTAGTGTTATATTAAAATATGAAGATTTAGATTTGTGTAAAAGTCAAATAGAAAGAGAAAATGTTACAAAAGATACATTAACATTATTTCAAAATATTATTCAAGATGAATCTTTACCATACTATTTATTTAATTTGTCTTTTATAATTATTATTGCAATTTCAATTTTTAATGTACATAAAGAATTTAGATCGTTGAATATAAAAAATAATTTAACTAGAATGGACTATAAAAAATATTTAAAGAAAGTATTTTTGAATAGTTATTCTCATTCATTAATAATTCCTTTATTAGTTTTATATGTATTTATTTGGGCTTATTCTATTTCTGGTAGTTTTGACTATATTGGTGTCACAAAAGGATTTTATTATTCTTTTCCAATAGAATTTTTAAAAATTCCATTTCAATTTATTATTTGCTATATTTTAAATCTATTCTTTATTAATATTGTTTATATTAGTATTGGATTATTAGTAGTTAAAAATAATAAAAATTATATTGTTTCAGTTATAGAAAGTTGTATTATATTTTTAGCACTAGTAATGTTTATGTCTTATGTTTTACCATTTATGTTTGGTAACAAAATATATTTTTATATAGATATATTTGATATGTTTAGTTACTTTGGAAGACCAAGTTTATCATTCTTTACAATATATTGCTTTATATTATCTATAATTTCTATATTATTAGTATATTTTAGTTATAGAAATCAAGAAAAAACTATATTAATTTTAGAAAAAAATAAATATTAGGAGGAAAAATATGAAAATTACTGTTAAAAATTTAAGTAAAAAATTTAAAAGAGAAAATGTTTTAGAAAATGTTAATGCTACATTTGAAAGTGGTAAAATATATGGTCTTGTAGGTAGAAATGGATCTGGAAAAAGTGTATTTTTAAAAATATTATGTGGATTTTATAAACCTACTGATGGTGAAGTCTTATTTGATGATGTTAATTATGCAGAAAAAAACGAATTCCCACCAAATTTAAGAGCATTAATTGAAAATCCATCATTTTTACCAGATTTAACAGGTTTTGAAAATTTAGAATTGTTAGCAAAAATACAAAACAAAATAGATGAAAAACAAATATTAAAAACAATGAATGATTTAAATTTATTAGTTGAAAAGGATAAGCAATATTTTAAATATTCATTAGGAATGAAACAAAAACTTGGTATAGCACAAGTATTAATGGAAAATCCAGATATTATAATATTGGATGAGCCTTTTAATGGTGTTGAAGAAAAAAGTGTAGGAGTAATTAAGAAAATATTATTAGAACTAAAAAAAGAAAATAAAATAATTATTTTATCAAGTCATATAAAAGAAGACATAAATGAACTTGCTGATGTTGTATATTTCTTTGATAATGGTGAAGTTAAGAGAAAAAATGAAAAAGAGTAAAAGTGAAAAAATTTATTTGGCTAAAATATTCAATAGTAAAATAATTTTATTAACTATTTTTGTCGTTGTATTATCTTTAATAGCATTTTTTTCATCAAATGAAGACAATAGTTTTTGGATTAATTTAAATTCATTATTTGTATATCCTTGGTTTAATATTATTTATTTTTCAATATTAATTATTAATGCTTATATTATAAATAATATTTATGAGAATAATTATGAATATGTAATTAGATGTAAAAATAAATTAAATTTAAATAAAAAAATAGTATTAAACATTTTAAAATTTAATATGTATTTTATATTAGTAAGTTTTATATTTATAATGTTTTTTATATTATTACAAAGCCACTTTAATATTTCAATAGAAAGATACTATTATTATAATGTCTACATAAATATTTATGCATTATTTATGTTATTTAAATTCATAATTTTTTCATTGTTAATTCCAATTTTAGTAATTTCAATTAAAAAAATATTTTCTGAAAAAATAACTACATTATTTATTTTATTAATGCTTATTGATATACTTTTTTCTAAAAGTAAAGAATATGTTATTGCATCAATTTTAAAGATGCCTATTACAATTGGAGGTTTTTTAAATTTTAATCAATATTCTTCTTTCTTTTTTGAAATCGTTAATACTTTCTTTTTTATATTAATATTAATTGCATTAGTAGTTGTATTATTTATTTTATCTACTAAATATAATAAAGGTGATGAAAAATGAAATATAATTATTTAAGTTTATGTAATATTTTAAAAAGTAAATTGATTAAATATTTTTTGGTAATGGTATTTTCATTTATAGTTAATATATTTTTTCAATTAACAGGTTTAAATTTTATAACAAATGAAATCTTATATAATTCATTAGGAATAAGTGTACTATCAAAAGGATACATATTAGATTGTTTTTTTACTATAATTTTGTTATTATTTATTATATTATTGTTTTATTATAGTTATACTTTTGAATTGGATAATTATACAGAAGAGTTTTTTTTAAGAGAAAAAATGATTAATTGGTATAAAAATAGAACTCTTTTATTATTCCTTTTATTAATAGTATTTAAGTCATTAATATACATTTCTTTATGTATAATTTTAAAAATTAAAAATATTAGTTTTGTTATTCCTTTAACAATATTTATTAAAGATATATTGATATGTTTTATACTTCAATTATTAATTTCATTAAATGTTATGAATAAAAATAAATTAAATGTTTTTATATGTATAGCATATGTTTGCTTCATTTTATTTTATGATTGGAAAAATTTGAATATTTTTGTATTTCTAATTATGAGTTTAATTCTGCTAATAATAAATTGTTATTGTATAAAAATTAAAAAATATATTTTAGAATAAAATTAAAGAATATTTATATGGAATAAAAAATTTTGTAAACTGATTGTTGCTAAAAAATAATTTTTTTAACAATCAAGCAACTAAAAATTGGTTTAAAAAAAAATAATGTAATTTATAATTAATTTTAGAAAGGAATAATTTTATGATAGAAATAAATAATTTAACAAAAATATATAACACAAAAAGGAAAAACAAAGTTACAGCCTTATCAAATATTAACTTAAAAATTGGAAATAAAGGTTTAATATTTATAGTAGGTAAAAGTGGAAGTGGAAAATCAACATTACTTAATTTATTGGGTGGATTGGACGATATTACTAGTGGTGAAATAATAATAAATGGTAAAAATATAAGTAAATTTAATGAGCAAGAATTAGATTCTTATAGAAATACTTATATTGGTTTTGTATTTCAAGAATTTAATTTATTAGAAGAATATAATGTACAACAAAATATAGAACTTGCTAGTGAATTACAAAATGAAACACCATCAAAAGAATATATCTTAAAATTATTAAAATTATTAGATATTGAAAATTTAGAAAATAGAAATATAAATGAATTATCAGGTGGACAAAAACAAAGAGTAGCAATTGCTCGTGCTATTATTAAAAACCCACAAATAATACTAGCAGATGAACCTACGGGTAATTTAGATACAAAATCTAGTACACAGATTTTTGATATATTAAAAGTAATAAGTCAGAGTAGATTAGTTATTGTAATATCTCACGATATTTTATCTGCTCAAAAATATGCAGATAGAATAATAAAAATAGAAGATGGAAAATTGATAGAAGATACAAAATTTCAAGAAGAAAAAGAAATAACTAATAAATTTAAATTAAAGAAATCAAAACTACCTTTTTCTTATTCATTTAAAATGGCATTAAACAGATTAAAATTAAAACCTTTAAGATTAACTTTGACAATTTTACTAATTACTTTTTCATTTATATTTATGTCTGTTACAAGTAATTTAGCATTATTTAAAAAAGAAAATTTAATAATAAAAACTATGAAAGATAATAATGATTATGTAGTACGATTATTTAATTGTGATTATGGTTATGGAAGAAGTCCAAAATGTTTAATAAAGTTAAATGATGAAGATATAAGTTATTTAAATTCTATCAATAAAGTAAAATTAAATAAGGAATATACTTTATATGATAATAATGAACAAATTAATTTTGAATTTGGTAAAAAAGACAACAATTTTCAATTATCAACACCATATAACATAAGATTTATTGAAATAGAAGATGATAAAATAGTTGGACAAGTAATTGGAAGACTCCCACAAAGTAATAATGAAATAGTTGTACATAAATTTTTTGCAGATTATATAATAAAATATGGAATAAAACTTTCTAATGGTGAAATCTATATTCCAAAAGACTATAATGATATAATACAATCTAATAAACAATTAAAATTAGGGGATAATAAAGTAATTATTGTTGGTATTGTAGATGATGATAATAGTTTATTTATGGACATATTAAATGGTAAATCATCAGATAAAAAAATAATAAATTATTTTCATTCTAATTATGAAAGTTTATCAAGTGATATTTATGTAAAAGGTTTTACTAAAACTGCTAAATTAAATTCAAGTGAGGAAAGTTTAATAAATAATTTATATTTGGAAGTATTTGACAAAATTCAAAATTCAAACATAAAAGAATTAAATAATGAAATTGAAATTATAACAAAAGATGGTGTTAAAAGTGTAGATGAATTATCTAAAAATGAAATAATTATATCTGTTAATACATTAAGAGAATTACAAGAAAATTTTGAATCTGAATTTCTTAATTATATGAAGAATAATAATATGAATTATGAAGAAGCATTAGAAAAATTTACATTGAATTATTTAAATAAAAACAATATAGAGAATCGTGCTAAAATTGTCTATTTATCTTTGGATGATGAAGATGAAAATATAGATGTTCAAATTGTTGGAATATCTATGGATGATAATAATTATATAAGTAAAAAATATATTGATGAACTAAACTCAGAAACAAGAAGAATTTATGGAGTTAGAATTTATGAAAATGATAATAATAATTTATCACAATTATTTTCTAAATTAGAATTTTTAAATAATGAAGACACAGAAAATAAATTAAGTGGTATGCACTATTCATATAATATGAGAATTAATGATTATAATGAAGCAGTAATATTAATGACTAATATTTATAAAATTGCTTTTATATATATTATAATAATTAGTTTAATCTTTGTAATATTTGCATTTTTATTGTTTTCTAACTTTATAACTATTTCAATAAATAATTGTAAAAAAGAAATAGGTATTTTAAGAAGTTTAGGAGCAAAAGTTAAAGATGTAGTAAAAATATTTACATATGAATCTCTTATTATTGGTTTTATTTCGTATATATTATCAATTATTGGATGGAGTATTTCAACTAATTTACTCAATAAATTTATATTTAAAAATTATTTATTTAATTTTAGTGGAATAATAATGAATCCATTAATTATAGTTATATCATTAATTTTTTCAAGTTTAGTAGCAATACTAATTTCGGTATCATCTTCTAGTAAAATTGCTAAAATAAAACCCATAGAGGCAATATTAAATAAATAAGATAAAGAATAATAAGTAAATTCTATTTTATAGTAGAATTTATTTTTTATTATTCTAATTTAAAAATAATATAATTTCATCTTAGATAAATTTTTTTAAAATTCAATAAAACGATGATATAATTAATTAAGTAAATAATTTATAATAGTAGGAGGATTAAATATGAATAGTATATTTTGGTTACTCATTTGTTGTGTAATTGCATTTTTAGTACAATTAGTATTTTGTTTAAAAGTTAAACAAAATGCTTTAAAATTTATCCCATTATATCTAATAGGTATTGTTTTACTCTATGGGATTGTAACCTATATGGGATTATTTGGTTCTTATTCTTTTGGTGCTATTTCTGGAAATGAACTTTCAGGACTTATCATAATGGTATTTGATGGTGCTTTTTCACTTGGTATATTAATTGCTTGGATTACTTGGTTTATTTTAAAAAAGATAAATAAGTAGTTTAATTTGTTTCTTTTGTGTAAATATTGACAAATTTTCTTTAAAAATATATTAAAACAATGATATAATTATTTTGGTAATATTAAAGAGATAATAAATATACTTGTGTTGAAAATAGTTGTACGAATAATATATTCTTTAATATTATAAGTATTTCTATTGAAACATTATATGTAGTATTGGAAAAAAGTAATATTAGGTAATTAATTATAATTATCTTTTATTATTAATTCATATTTTTAACAATAATTAATAAAAAAACTTGTATATTTTCTATATCTTGTTATAATAAATGTTAGAAATTTAATGAGGTGATGAAATGTGACAAGTTTGCACATCTTCAAAAAATTAAAAAAATACTCAAAAAAATCTAATACTAAAAGAAAAAATAAAGAACTAATTAATATATATGAACAAAAAATTACAGATAATTGTGATATGATATTAATTTCATATCATATAATTGATGATAATAAATATGAAACATTTATATCAGTGAGATATAACAAAAGTATTATTAGTAGATTGCTTTATAATATAACAGATAATAAAAATGATTCTATTATATATTTTAAAAAATTATTAAATGAAATAATTTATAAAAAAGATTTAAATATTTTATTAGATGCTTTAAATTCATTATAATGATATAATGAATTTTTTTATTTATGTTAATACACACAATTTATACACAAAAAATAAACAATAAAAAAATTTAAAATGCAATTATATAAAATAAAATTACTAATAAACTTCTACAAAATAACTATTGAATTTGCTTTTTAATGTGGTAAAATGTAGTAAAATCAGCAAAAAAAGGAACAAATATGAATGATTTGTGAAAAAAATTGTTGATTTTTAAAAAAAAGTAATTATAATAAACACTATATTTATTTTTTATTTTTAGTACATCTATGAAGGAGATGATAGTATGGTTTTAATTCAGTTTAAAGTCAAATATCTAATTGATACTTCTAGGTGCAAAGTCGCTAAAAAATTAATCAAAGGGTATGAAATGGTTTTTCATCCCCTTTTTTTATTATTGGAGGTTTTGAAATGAAAGAGGAATATGCATTATTAAGTTTAAGATTAGTTAAATCTAGAAATTATGTTGAAACTAAAAGAAATGTAGATGAGATTATGTACAAATTTGAAGAATATAGATTTAAGTATCATAATATTTTACCTCCAACTATAACAACAAATTATGAAGTAAGATATGAAAGCAATTCAGATATGGTAGGAGATAAAGTTGGAAATTTTGTTCAAAGAAAAGTAGATTTAGAAATAGAGATAAAAGAGTTTTACGATAAATTAGCAGAATCTCTTAAAATGTTAAACTCAAAAGAATTATTGTATTTTAAGCAATCATACTTGAATAAATTAACAGAAGAAGCAATAGCAGAATTATTAAATATATCAAGAGAATCATTAAAAAGAATAAAAGAAAGTTGTATTATTAAAATTGCTATGTTTTATAATATAGATGTAATGGCTACTCCAAAAAGTGAGTAGTCTTTATTATTTAAAGGAGGTGAACAATATGTATATATTGGATTATGGATAAAGTTTTCATTAAAAAAATTATTATTGACCTACAAATAGGTCTTTTTTTATGAAAATTAAAAAGTAAAAATAGGAGGAAAACAATTTAAATATGAAACAGAAATTATATAAGTATGCTATGAGTAGTATACTTTTTTTAATGTTATTTTTTAGTGTTTTTGATGTTAAAGCAGAAAAATACACTGGTCAGGCAATCTGGCCAAGTGAACACATTGATAATATTTATATAAAAAAAGAAAGAAAAGATGGTACTGTCAAAAATATCCAAGCAAGGTTTATGAGGAGAAGTGAAGATAACGAATTTGTATATTGCTTACAACCTTTTGAAGATATTCATAATTCACATACATATAATATTGCTAGAAGTGACTATGCAACTGTATTAAATATGACTGATGAGCAATGGGAAAAAATAAGTTTACTTGCTTACTATGGATATAACTATAAAGGTCATACTGCACATAAGTGGTATGCAATTACACAACTTTTAATTTGGAGAGTTGCTGAACCTACTAGTAAATTTTATTTTACTGACTCATTAGGTGGAAGTGTAAATAAAGATTTATATAAAACAGAAATAGCAGAGTTAGAAAAATTAGTTAAAGACCATTATGAAGTACCTAATTTTAATCAAGAAACAATTACAATTCCATTAGGACAAACAATTACTTTAACTGATGCTAATAAAATATTAAAAAATTTCAAAGTTAAAAGTCAGTCAAATGTTACAGCAACAATAAATAATGATGATAATACTATAAGTATTAAAGCAACTTCAATTGGAAAAGGAAGTATTAAACTTGAAAAGAAAGATACAAAATATGATACACCACCAATTGTATATTATGTTGAAGAAAGTCAGGATGTATTTAGAGTAGGATCTTATAATCCTTTATCTACAAATCTTAATATAACTATATTAGGTGGTAGAGTAGAAATTACTAAAAAAGACAACACAACAGGATTAACAAAGCCACAGGGTATGGCAACTCTTATAGGTGCTGAATATGGTGTATATGACAGTGATACAAATAAATTAATTACCACATTAAAAACAAATAATAATGCTTATGCTATAAGTGATTATCTACCTAAACTAGGAAATTTTTATTTAAAAGAAACAAAACCTAGCACAGGTTATAAAATAGATACTAATAAATATAATTTTACAATAACAGAAGATAATTTGCTTGTGCATAAAGATGTGTTTGAAGAGGTTATTACTAGAAATTTTGAATTTACAAAAGTAAAAGCGACTGATAAAACACAAATTATGACACCAGAACCTAATGTCAAATTTGCAATATATGATCATAATAATAATTTAGTTACAACTGAAACTACTGATGCAGAAGGTAAAATATATCTTGAATTACCTTATGATGAATATACATTAAGACAACTAACTTCTACAACAGGATTTGAAAAAATAGAAGATTATAAGTTTGAAGTTAAAAGTGAGGGTGCAACTATTAATAAAGTATTTTCAAATGCAGAAATTACTTCTAGAATAAAAGTTATAAAAACTGATGAAAATGGAAATGTGATAACAAAGTCAAATATTAGATTTAAAATCAAAGATTTATCAACTAATAATTATGTATGTCAAACAGTTGCATATCCAACACATACAACATATTGTGAATTTGCAACAAATGAATCTGGTGTATTAATTACACCTTATCCATTGAATTCAGGAGATTATCAACTAGAAGAAGTAGATCAAGTTATTGATGGATATTTGTGGAATTCTAAACCTTTAAGTTTTTCAATCAATGAAAAATCAAATATTATTAAAGATAAAGATTTTGATGCAATTATTGAATTAAAATTTAAAAATACAGAAGTAAAAGGAAAAATTGTACTTGAAAAAAGTGGTGAAGTTCCTGAATTAACTAAAAATGGATATGAATTTTTAAAAAAGCCATTAAAAGGAATCAAATTTGGATTATATGCTCTTGAAGATATTGTTATAAATAATAAAGTTATTTATAAAAAAGATACTTTAATTGCAACTAAATTAACAGATGATGCAGGAAAAATAACATTTGATAATTTACATTTAGGTAAGTATTATGTTAAAGAATTAGAAACATTAAAAGATTATGTTTTAGATACAAATATTTATAATATTGAACTTAAATATAAAGATCAATATACACCAATAATTTCTTATACAAAATCAATACTAAATATAATAAAGAAAGGTGAACTAGAATTCACAAAATTAGATATATCAACTGATGAGCCACTACCAAATACACTAATTGAAATTTATACTATAAACGATGAACTTGTTTTTAGTGGTGTTACAGATGAAAATGGAAAAATAGTGATAAAAAATCTCCCACTAGGTAAATACTATATTTTAGAAAAAGAAGCACCAGAAGGGTACAAGTTAAACACTGAAAAAATGCTATTTGAAATTAAAGGAAATGAAGAAATCGTTAAGTCAACAATGAAAGATGAAATCATTAAAGGTACATTAGAATTCACAAAATTAGATATATCAACTGATGAGCCACTACCAAACACAAAAGTGGAAATTTATAATGAGAAAGATGAATTGATTTTTAGTGGTATTACAGATATAAATGGAAAAATAGTAGTAGAAAATTTAAAGTATGGCAAATACTATATAATTGAAACAGAGTCTGCAACAGGTTATGTAATAACTACTGAAAAAGTATATTTTGAAATCAAAAACGATGGGGAAATAGTTAAAGCACAAATGACAAATAAGCCAATTATTGGATCATTAGAATTTACAAAAACAGATTTAGTGGATGGCACACCAATACCAAATACAAAAGTGGAAATTTATAATGAGAAAGATGAATTGATTTTTAGTGGTGTTACAGATGAAAATGGAAAAATAGTAGTAGAAAATTTAAAGTATGGCAAATACTATATAATTGAAACAGAACCTGCAACAGGTTATAAAATAACTACTGAAAAAGTATATTTTGAAATTAAAGAAGACAACCAAATAGTGAAAGCACAAATGTCAAATGAAAAAATAATAAAAATTCCTAAAACTTTAAAAAATGATTATAGTTTTATAATTGTTATAAGTTTAATCTTAATTGGAATTATATTAATAATATTAAGTTTCTTTTTAAAGAGAAAACAAAATAAAAAACTTAATTATATATTATTTGGTATTGGAACATTTTTAATTATATTATCTTCATCAATAACCTTATATAAATATATTACTTATAAAGAAGAAAATATATTAGAGAAAGAAAATATAGAAAACTATTTTCATTTAGAAGATTTTGAAGATAATGAAGAAAAAAGCAATGAAGAAGAATCAACACCAGAGAATAATAATGTAGTTGCAAAATCAGTAAAAAAAAATAATAATTCTGTAAATTATATGGCAGTTATAGAAATTCCAAAAATAAATTTAAAAAAAGGAATATATAGTAAAAATAGTTCTTTAAATAATGTAAATAAAAATATATATGTTGTAAAAGAAAGTGTATTCCCAAATGAAGAAAAAAATAGTCATATAATTTTAGCAAGTCATTCAGGAAATAGTAAAGTTTCATATTTTAGAAAATTAAATAAATTAACACTTAATGATGAAGTATATTTATATTATAAAAATATAAAATATGTATATAAAGTTTCTAATAGATATGAAATCAAAAAGACAGGAAAAGCAGAGTTAAAATTCACAAATGGAAATGATATTACTTTAATAACTTGTTTAACAGGTAAAAATAAACAAGTAGTTTATGTAGCAAAATTAATCTCTCAACAAGAATATTAATAGGAGGCAGTTATGGAAAAGGTTGCAATATATGCTAGTTATAAAAATGATAATAGAGATTATATAGAGTTCTTATTAAATCAAATTAAAGATTGGTGCTATTCAAAAAATTACGATTATACTATTTATTTAGATAAAAGAGAAAAAAACTTAAATAATAGAAGTGAATTTAAAAAATTAAAGAAAGATATAGAAAATCATAAATATTCTAAAATTATAATAAAAGATATTAGACATATAACAAGAAATTTACATTATAGTATGGATTTTTTAGATTTTCTAGAAAGAAACAATTGTAAGATAGAAAGTCTTAATGGAGAAGATTTAAATACTCATCTAAAAATATATAAACAAATAATTAACAATGTAAAAAATAAGGAGGAATTAGAAAGATGAATAATGAAAAAATAAATGAAAAAAACAAATTTGAATTAGAGGGAAATGTTGCTAATATTAGTGACATTTTAATTAATAAAAATGGAAAAGTAACATTAAAATTTGATTTAGGACAAAATAATGGAGAAAATACACAATTTATTCCTATTGCTTTAAAGGGTGGATTAGTTAAAAGTTATGGAAATCAAATAAAAAAAGGAGATTGGATTTTAGTTAAAGGCAAAATAAATTCTTATTTAAAAGATGTAGAAAGAGATGGAAAACTATTCAAAGACAAAGTAATAGAAATTCTAGGTTTTGAAGTAACTGATAAAGTAGCCCATAAAGTTTATACAAGTGATGGACAAATCAAAGATTTAGATGTTAATAAAGAAGAAAAGGAAAGATAAAATTTAATGTATAATTATGAAATAATAAATTTTTGGAATGACCAAGATGATTTATATGTTCAGTATATAGTTGAAGATACAACAACAAATGAAAAAGTAAATACAATAGGTTATTACAACACAGCAGATATAGAGTGTGATTATAATATGTCTTCTTATGAAACAATACAAAAACATTTATTAGATATTTTAGAAAAAAATAATGGTGTAGAATTTAATATTCCAAAAGTTAGTGAATTGAGTTCATTATTAAAATATGTTTATGATTCTATTTGTGAAAGTGAATCAAATATGTTCTATGTTGATTATGACGAATGGGAAGAATTAAAAGATAGTGATGAATTTACAGAAGAAGATTTTAATATTTTAAAGAAAGAAATAAAAAAATATAATCTTGAAGATGTAATAAGTATTGATGATAAAGAATACAAAATATGTGCTTATGGTATGTTGCAAACATTATTTAATGATGATAGAGAAAAAGATAATTTTATAAGATAAAAAAATTCATTGAAAAAGATTAATAATTACGAGTTTGTGATTATTAATCTTTTCATTGAAAATAAAAAAGAAAGGGTGAATATAAATGAAATATTTATTAAGTTTAATTAAAATTCAAGAACTTGAAGGTGGGACTTATAACATTGATACAATACTAAAAGTTATTAAACAAATAACAGATTGGGCAATAGTTGTTGGTTTATCATTATCAGGTGTAGCATTAGTTATAAGTTTTATTATGTATGCTGTTGTAGATGTTGACCAAAAACAGAGAGTTAAGCAAAGAATAATTCAAACTTTTTTTGGAATAATTGGAATACTTTTAGCAATTTCTTTTGTAAATATTATAATAAGATTATTCACATAATTTAGAAAATGATAAAGATATTTGATTTGTTAAGAAGTTTAATGTGGTATATAGTAAATTTTATATATGAATTAATTGATACTTTACTTACTATTATAAAAAAATTAAATGCTTTTGATATAATAAATTCATTATCAAATAATGCTACTTTTAAATCTTTATATAGAGGTATAATGATAATTTCAGTAACTTTATTTGCACTATTCATAATATGGAGAATAATAAATAAATTTCTTGATACAGATGAAGGAGTTTCAATGAAAAATATATTTGTTGAATCAATGAAATGTGGTGCATTAATAATGCTATCAACTTTTTTATTTGTACAAGTATCTAATTTTTCTATTCAATTATCCAACTTTACAAGTAATATATTTGAAAATGGAGCAAACTTGAATATGAGTGATGCAATGTTAACTTTATTTATATCATATAAAGATACTTATAAAAATAGTAATAAATTTAATGAAACAAAAAGTATTGAAGAATTAGTTAAAGATAAATCATTTAAAAATGATGAATTATATTTAGATAAATTTGAAACAAAATCTAGAATAATACTTGCAGATGAAAAAGATTATAAATATGAAATTAATTGGATAATGTCAATTTTATGTGGAGGTTTTTTTCTTTATAGTTTATTCTTTTCTGCAATAATGTTAGGAAGAAGACAAATAGAATTTTTATTTTTATTTGTTATTTCACCAATTGTATTTTCTACTAGTATTTGTAATAAACAAAGAAGAGGAGCAGTAATAGAACAACTAGTGTCCTTAACACTTCAAAGTGCAGTAGTAATTTTAATTGTAAGTTTAAGTATTATGATTATGAAAGAAGTAAATGACACAGTATTCTTTACAAATGTATTTACAAATGTAATAGCAAAATCATTATTATATTTAGGTTGTGCTACATTTATTTTAACAGGAAGTCAAGTAATTAATAGATTTATTGGTGCTAATATAAGTGCAATAAATGGTAGAGAACAAATGATGTCAATGATAGGTTATACAAATGCTATAAAAACAGGAGTTACAGCAACAAGTATTGGTTCAGTAGGTGCTTTATCAGTAGGAGCAGGAGTTGCAAGTAGTGTAGTAGGAAATGTAGGTGGAAATAAATTATTATCAGGAGCTGGAAAACTTGTGTCAAACTATGGAAATAATATTAGAAATAATACAGATAATTCTACTACAAAAAAAGTAGGAAACATAGTTACAAAACTAGGAGATAAAATTCAAGAAAAACCTTTTTCTAAAATAGGAAATACATTAAGAAGTGATGGATATAGAAAAATTGAAAGAGCATTTAATTCAGTAACACCATACAATATGAATTACAGAAATAGGAGGAAATAATGTATATAACATTAGGATCAATAAAAAGAAACATAGGATTTAATGGTCTTGAATTTCAAGATATTATAATAGGATTACCAATTGGTGTTTTTTGTATAATTTTATTTTGTTTTACAAAATATAAAATCTTATCATTGGTTATTTTTATGATTGGAATATTTAGTTTACTACCAATTAAAGTGTCAAAAAAGAATAGAATGTATAAAGTAATAATATTAATTATAAATTATTTAATTAGAAATAAGATATTTGTTTATAAGGAAAGTACAGGTGATTAGTTTTAATGAAACAAAAACTTAAACAAGAAGAAAAACGAAAAAATAAAGAAACAAAAATAATAAAAAAATTTATTACTAAAAAGGAAAAACAAAAATATATAACAAAACAAGATTTAAAGCATAAATTTAAAAATTCACAAATATTTGTAAATGTAGATAAAGTATTAGATAATGGTATTATAAAATTAAAAGATAATAGTTTTGCAAAAATATATTCAGTAGGAGCAATAGATTTATCTTTAACATCAAATTTTCAAAAACAATCATTTTTTCAACAATTAAAATTTTTATATCAAATAAATAATTTAAATTTAAGAATATATAAATTAGATGATAAAATTGATTTAAGTGAAAATAAAGATTATTATAATGAGTTAATAAATAAGTACATAAATGATAAAGAGAAAAAAGAATTTTTAGAAGAAAGAATGTATAGATTAGAACAATTAGAACAAGAGAATTTAGCAATATCAAGTAGGTACTATTTTGTAGTAATTGAAGATGATGAAATAGCACTTGAAAAAGTATCAAATGATATTGAAACAATATGTTCAAATTTAAATCCAAGACTAGATATAGAGAATATACAAAATAAATTGGAAATATACCAATTTTTAATTAATCTTTATGGTACAAATGTAAATTTAGAACAATTAATGTGGAGTAATTTAACAGAGTTAATTACTCCATATTTTATAAATGAAAATATTAATTATCTAAAATTAGATGAAGAAGAGGCACAAGTTATAACTATAAAAAATATACCACCATTTGTAGATGAATTGTTTTTTGAACAATTATTTAATTCTCCAAATATAAAATCTTGCATACATATTAAAGATACAATAACAACAGAAGAATTAATAAAAAGATTAGATAGTAATTATGAATTCTTAATTTCTGAAAGAAATACAACTAGAAAATTGAGTGATGCTACTGAAATGGACTTAATAAAAGAAAATATGCAAATTTTAATGAATGATATAAAAAATGGAGATGAAGTAATTAAAGAAGTAGATTTTATTGTTATTATTACAGGAAACAAAAAAGAAAGAGAAGAAAAGTTTAGAGAATTAAAAAAATTAGCCAATAGTTTTAAAATAAAATTAGATATACCAAGAATGAGACAATTAGAGGGATATAAAGCATTTGATATTTCAAAAAATAGTTTTGAAGATTATCATAATTATTTACCAAGTTTGACATTGGCATCGTCATTCCCATTAACGATAACAAATTTTAATGATAGAACAGGTTATATTTGGGGAATAGATACTCATACATTATTACCAATAATTTTTGATTTATTTTATAAAGACTCATCAAGACCATCAAGTAATTTAGCAATTATTTCATCAACAGGTGGTGGAAAAAGTTTTGCATTAAAAAAACTTATTGTTAATGAAATAAATAGGGGAAATAAATGTTTTATATTTGATGCAGAGGGTGAGTATGAAAATTTAGTTAAATCTAATAATGGACAATATATAGATTTATATTCATCAAGTGGTGGAGTTATAAACCCACTTCAAGTAAGATTTTTAGCAAGTGATAAAGAAATACAAGATGAAAATAAAACGCTTAATTATGAATTTAATTATGAAGATTGTCCACTTGCAAAACATTTAGGATCACTTGAAACATTTATAAAATGTGCATTTGAAGAAATAAAAGAAAGTGAAGTAGTTGTTATGCTAGATATGATAGAAAATTTGTATAAAAGATTTGGTATAACAAAGAATACAAAAATATCATATTTAGAAAAATTAGAAAATACTGATTATCCAATATTTAAAGATTTAATTGAATTTATACCAGATTATAGAAATATGGTAACAAATCAAGAACAACTTAAAATTATTGATAAATTAGAAATACTTTTAGATAGATTTAATGTAGGTATAGACTCAATTTTATTTAATGGTTATACGACAGTAAATCTTGATTCTGATTTAATAGCATTCAATGTTAAAGATTTATTGTATAGCAAAAATACAAGACTAATAACAACTCAATTAGTAAATCTATTAACTTATTTAAATAATATAATTGTAAAGAATAAAATGATAAATGATAAATCAAAAGAAGAAAAATGTATGGCAATAATAGTAGATGAATTCCATTTGTATTTAAAGATAAATAATGAAGTAATTTTATCATTTGAGCAATTGGCTCGTAGAATTAGAAAATACAATGGAGCATTTATACCTGCAACACAAAGTATTCACGATTTTTTAGGAGATGATGAGTCTGTTAGAAGTGCTACTGCTATATTTAATAATTCACAATATTTACTTGTTGGTATGCTAAAAGAAGATGACTTAACTACATATATAAAATTATTTAATCAAAATCCATTAACAGATACACAAAAAGAATTTTTAATAAAAGCAGAGCAAGGAAATTTTTTACTATCAATAAATTCAAAGAATAGATTAAAAATAAAAATCATAGCAACACCAAAAGAGTTAGAAATTATGCAAGAGGTTAAGAATTATGAAAAAAATAAAAACAAGTGATTTAAGAAAAAAATTCAAAAAAATGTATATTGAAGAATTTGAAGATAGTAATGAATCGTTTATGGATTTTATGTTAGATCTTATTCCAAGAAGAGAATTAATGAATGTTCTAAAAAAAGGAAAGAAACATTATTATATTATAAGTTCAAAATATAGATAATGAAAAAAATAATTATTGCTATATGTGGTAGTTCAATTTTTTTAATATCATTTATATTAATTATAATAATTAGTAGTTTTATGATATTAAATCTTTTTGGAGTAAAACTAACAAAAGAAAAAATATTAGATAATGCAGAATATGCAACTGCTTATCAAAATGCTTTAAATAAATATTTAAAAGATGGTTATGTTCCACTTCAAAGATTATTATATTTTTATTTAGAAGATGATAGTTATTCTCTTGAAACATTATATTTAATGAATCAAGATTCAATAAATAAAACAGCAAAAGATATTTATGAAGTATGTGAAGATGAAAGAGTAAAAAATATGAGTGCTTGTAACAAAAATAATTTAAAAGAAAATGAAGAATACCTTGTTGTTAGTACAGGACTTTTTAACTTCCCATTAGAAAGTTTTAATCATTCAGTTACAAGTTTTTTTCATAAACAAAGAGTTGTGTATGGGAAAAGTAATATACACGGAGGTTGGGATTTTAGTGCATCTGCAAAAACAAAAGTATATTCAGTTTGTGATGGAGTAGTAACAAAAGTTAATTTTACACAAAATGAAAATATACCATATGATAAAAGTGGTAATAGTGTTGGAAACTCTATAACTATAAAATGTGATAAAGATTATGAAGATATTTATTATGTAATATTTCATCATCTATATCCACAGAGTTCAAAAGTAAAGGTAGGACAAAGAGTTAGTCATTGGACAGAAATAGCAGGAGTAGGAACAACAGGACATTCAACAGGAAATCATTTACATTATGAAGTACATAATTCCAATGGAGATAAAATTGATGGTTTACATTTAATAAATTTTAATTTAACAAAATCATAGGAAGCATATAAAAATAATGATATTTAAAAAGGTAGCCACTTTTAACAAAAAGAGTAGTCTTTAATATGATAATAATTAAAGGCAAATATAATAAAGAGTAGCCACTTTTAACATAACAAGTAGTCATTTTTGCAAGTGCAAAAATAGTAAGACACCATTAGATTTGTCCTAAAAAATAGGATAAATCTAAATTATTGGTGTCGTTTTTCTTATGCTCATTAAAAATAAAGAGTATTTTTACTATGAAATAATGATGATATATGTTAAAAGTGGCTACCTAAAAAAGTAAAGGAGGTATTAGAAAATGATAAAAAGTTTAATTAGAACTACAATAAGAATTGATAATAATTTAAAAACTAGATTACAGTTATTGTCTATAAAAAATAATATAAGTTTTAATAAAATGATTATTTACTTACTTGAATTAGGTTATAACACCTACATAGAAAAATTTGATGATTACTATAAAAGTGAAAATAATAAATTGCAAAAGGAAGGAAATAAAAATGAATAAAATAAGAATATATAATGAAGAAGAAATAAATAAACTTTTAAAAAATCCAAATATTGAATCTATAAAAAATAAAAGAAGTATTATTTATAAAAATAGTTTTAAACTTTGGGCAGTTAAAGAAAAAATAAAAAATGAAGAGAAAACAGCAAAAGATATTTTTATTGATGGGGGTTTTGATATGAATATTTTAGATGATAGAACACCACAAAGAAGACTTTGTAGTTGGAAGAAAAAATATGAATTATTTGGAGAAGATTATTTTAGAGATGATAGATTATTTTACAAAACAATTCAAAATAAACCAAAAGATTATCAATGTAAATTATTTAATGATCCTAACTTTATAGCACTAATAATAGAAAAAGAAGATGATGGTACTATAAATAGTAGAGTTGTAAGGAAATTACAAAATGAAAAAGATGACAATTAGATTAGAAGAAAATATGTATGATAAACTTTATCTTGTATCAAAAGATAATCATACTTCTGTTAATAAAGTAGTTGCTTTAATTATTGAAAAATATATTAATGAACCCAGAGAAATTAATTATTTAAAAGAATTAGATAAAAAATTAGAAAGTATAAATTTATATTTAGATAAATTATCAAAAAGACAATATAAACATTTTTTACTTTCACAACAACACTTTGCTAATTTTGGTTATCTCTCAAATGCTGATATTAATGAAGATAAATGTTTGAAAGAAATTTTAAATAATAAGGATAATTTTAATGAATAAAAGTCCAAATGTAATTTTTAAAAGTAAATATTGTTTGGCTTTGAATAGTAGAGATAATAATATGAATAATTCAATGAATTATCAAAAAAATCGTTTGAATGATATTGATAAGATGATTGATTATTTTTCTAATGAGAAGAAAAAAGTAGTTGGTATGTTTGAATATTTTATGGGACATACAAGAAATGAAAACATAAATTTAGTTTTAGAAAATGGTAATTATGCAACAAAAGAAGATATAAAAAAACTAAAAACAAACTATAAAAAATATATTGAAAATTCTAATTTATGGAAATGTATATTAAGTTTCAATAGTGAATATTTATATAATAATATTGATATTAAAACTTTTGAGCAAAAATTGGCAAAAGAAATAATACCACAGTTTTTAAAATATTGTGGTTTCAAAGATATAAAAAATATGAGTTATGTATTTTCTATTCATACAAATAAAACACATCCACATATTCATTTTGCATTTATTGAAAAAAAGCCCAATTATTTATATTGTGATAAAAAGGTCAATTACAGAAGAAAAGGAAAAATTACAATAGATGAGCAAAGATATTTAAAAAGATTAGTAGAACTTGTTATTGAAAGAGAAAAATATTATACACCACAATTAAAAAAAACAAATGAAGATATAGATTATTTAAAATCATATTTTAATATAAAAGATAAAAATTTTGTTTTGAAAAATGTTGATGAAATATTTATAGAAGAAAAAATATTAAAGTTAGGTGAGTTATTAAAAGAATATAGACAAATTAATTCACAAAATTCAAATGGGATAAAATATAATTCAATTAAAAATGATGATATAGGAAGAAAAATAAAAGTATTAACAAAAGAAATAAAAAAATATTTATTTAATGATGAAAATTCTAGTTTATATTCTATGAAAAAAAATATAGATGAAGATATAAAAAAATTAAATAATTATTTTGTTTTATTAAATGAAAATAATAATATTGATGATAATAATTTTAAAAATGCTATTACTGAAAATAAAATAAAATATATTGATAACTATATTTATAATTCAATAGTAAATTACTCATTATATAAATATGAAAAAATATCTTTAATAGTTAAGAAAAATACTAATAAAGAAGAAATTAGTATAGAAGATTTAATACAAGAAATAGTTTATCTAAATCATAAATATAAAGGAAATAATAGTGATAAGCAAATTAGAAAAGAAGTTTTAGAAAACTATTTTAAAGGTTCTACTAATGCTACAAAATTCCCTAATAAATATATGTTAGAAAAAGCAATAAAAAATATAAATTATGAAATGGATAGAGCAACAGAAGAATTTAATAAACTTTTTGATTATGAAAAATAATTTTATTGATAATCTTTTTAATATTTTAAAATTATAGTATAATAAAAACAGAAATTATAAGAAAGTAAAAGTAATAAAAATGGTGATAAATTATGAAAAAGAATTCAAGTATTATAATTTATACAAAAAAGAATGATAAATGTAGAAATATAAAATATATGTATGAAAATATTGTTTTATATTTTTGTGATTTATTTAATCAAGAAGTTGAAGAATTTAGTTTTTTTAGTAATTGTACAGAAAAAAAGTATAATATAAAAAGAAGTTTAGAAAAAATATATGATTTAAATATTTTGGATGATGATAATATTTATACTTCTTATGTTTTTTCTAGTAAAACACTTAATAATAATGAATTTCCTTTATTTTATTTAGATTTTAACTATTATAATAATTATTTTCAAATATCAATTGCTTTAAACAATAAAATATTAGATTTGAATGTTTATAAAGATAAAATTATAGATTATTTAATAAAGCATAAATTTATAATATATACTTCTTTTATACATAGATATAAAGATAGAGAAAGAGCAATAGTTGAACTAGGTGGTGATGAGTTATCATATATACCTATATCTATAAGATCATATTCACAGTATAGACTACAAAAGTTAATGTGTAAGTATAAACAACAAAATAAAATAGAATCTATATCTGATATATTTTATATCAATTGCATAAATAAAAATTTGCTTAAAAATAAACAAATAGAAGCAATAAAAGAGATTATAGAAAAAAAAGATTATATAGTAACAGATACATATTTTTTGTTTAAATGTGATAAAGTATCTACAAGAAATAAAATAAGAAAATTATTAGGTATTAAATTATTTGTGATTGAGTATAATCCTTACTATTTAACTATTATATTACCTGTTGCAATTTATTGTATTATTTATCATTTTTTATCAGATAAATATAAAAATCAATTTTTAATAGCAACTATGATTATTTTTTTATTAGTTATAATTGGAATTTTAATATATTTAAAAATTAAAAATAAAAAATAAATTTAATTTTATGGGCAAACAATAAAAAATTACAATTCGTATGAGTAAGATTATCAGTTTAAAATTGATAATCTTTTTTAATATGAAAATGGAGGTAGAAATGTTAATAATTATATTATATGCAATAGGTTTATTACTATTGCTTTTTATTTACTCTGCTTTAATAGTATCAAGCAGGTGTTCAAGAAAGGAGGAAGAATATGAACATTTTAGAGATGTACAAAAAATTATCAAAAGAAGATAAAGCAAATTTATCTATATATTGTATATATGATAGTATCTATGATGTTGCTAAAAATGAAGAGGTTGAACTTGATGATAAAATTGTAACAGATATACAAGAACTTACATATAATTTATATTTAGATGATTCAAGAAATTTGTCATTATCACAAATTGCTAATTTTATTACAGAATGTTATATAGAAGTTGAAACATTTTTGGATAAAGTAAAAGATTTTGATTATGATGATATACTTGAAGCAGTAGAAAATGATGATTATGATTTTTATAAAGATGAAATAGAAAGGTAGGGAAAATTATGGATTTTTCTAAATTAAATATAGAATTTTCAAATATGCAAAAGACAGTATTTAAATATACTGAAATAGTTTCAAAAATAAATAGTAAGATAAAAGAAAATTTAAAAATAATTAGTAAATATGAAACAAAATCAAAAAACGCAAATGATAGTTTTGAAAAAGAACTATCACATTTATATATAACTTATTTAAAAAATGAAAATAAATTTTTAGAAAATATTATAAAAGATGAAGAGGTGAAAGATAGTGAGAAAAAAATTTGATACAGACTCAAATAATGAATATTACTTAAATGTATTAAGATATTCTTGTAATAATCGTTTATATATTGGAATAAGTAATCAAGCAGATGATTTAATTAGTGATATAACTATAAATTTACCAGATGTAAAAATTAAAAGTAATAATCAAATATTTTTATCAGGAGATGTTTTGGATGAGATTAAATTTAAATTAATTGAAAAAGGTATAATTAGTGAAATTAGTGACACACAAAAATATAATATGGGAGAATATCAAATTGCTTATGTAAATTTAGATATATTAAAAGAATATGATAGTTCAGGTGTTGAAGAATTCTTAAATAGTCAAGAAAAAGAAAATGATAGTTTATTTGATTTTTATGATGAAGATGAAATAAGAAAATTATTAGATAATAAAGAAAGACTAGTTTATATTGATAATGGAGTAGATGAAGTAGTAGCAAGATATGAAGATTTACCAGATATTATAGTTGATGTAAATGAAAAATTTAATCATACTGAAAATTTAAAAGTATATGATTTTGATAATCCTATGTTAGATAATCCATTACTAACTACAATTGGTTCTTTTTTAGATAAATGTGATTCACAAGTAAGAAATGATATTATTGAAAGATTAACTGAATTGCAAACAGGAAAGCAAGAAGTAAAATCATATAAATTTATTGATGAAGATATGTTAGATGATATTATAAATGATTTTGAAATGGAAAATTGATAATGTTTAAATTATATTTAATTCTAGGAATTATCATATTATTGATAATTATTTTTTTATATTTAGAGCCAATTATAACAAAACAAAAAATTAAAAATAATAATGAACACGGTAGTGCTAGATTTTCAACAATGAGAGAAATTAAAAAAAATTTTCATATGGAGAAAATTAAAAATATAAAAGAAAGTGGTTTCCCAATCTGGTATTCAAAAAATAAAAAAAGAGTATGGTTTGATATGGATACACCACATTGGATATATTTAGGTAGCACAGGTAGTGGAAAGAGTGTTACTGCTGTAATACCACAATGTAGTTTTATTGCAACTGCAAATATTAAAAAAAGTGTATTCATAACAGATCCAAAAGGAGAAATATTTTCTACTACAAGTAAAATGTTTGCAGACAAAGGATATAAAGTATTAACATTAGATTTTAGAAATCCAAGTTTATCAAATCATTTAAATGTATTAGAACCTATTATTAGAGAATATGAATTATATATTGAAAATGAAAAATTATCAAAAACTGCATCAACAGAAGAAGATAAAATAAACTTTATGAATAAATCAATAGAACATTTAGCAGTATGTAATCAATTAATAAATACTATTTCAAAAATAATAATGGAAGATAAAACTGCAAAAGAGGCATTTTGGAATAATAGTGCAAGTGATATGTTATATGGAATTATTGCATTATTTTTAGAAGATTATGCAGATGGAAAAATAAAAAGAGAACAAATTACATTATCATCAATAAAAAAATTTCAAAATAGTTCAATGAATGATAAAAATTTGAAATCTTTAAAAAATTATTTACAAAGTAAAAGTTATGGATTAAAAAGTAAAGATAAATTAATTCCTATTATTACTACTAGTGAAAATACACAAAAAAGTATAGCAAGTGTATTTAATGAAAGAATGAGTTTGTTTGATGATATTAATGTAGAAAATATAACATCAAATTCTGATTTTGATTTTGATATACTTGGTAAAGAGCCAACAGTGTTATATTGTTGTATTCCAGATGAATCAAAAATATATTATTCATTAGTTTCAATAATTGTTTCTTTAATTTATAAAACATTAGTATTATTATGTAATACACTACCTAATAAAAGATTAAAGTGTGAATTAGTTTTTTTACTTGATGAATTTGCAAATACACCACCATTAGAAGATATTGAAACTATTGTGTCAGTAGCAAGGTCAAGAGGTATGTATTTTCAATTCTTCTTACAAAGTTTTGCTCAACTTGATAATTTGTATGGCAAAGAAGTTAGTCAAATAATACAAGACAATTGTGGACTTGCTTATCTTAAAACAAATACCCAAGAAACAGCAGAGGCAATTTCTAAAAGATTAGGAAATCAAACAATAGAAACAACATCATTGAATTATTCGTTAAGTTATTCTAATAATAGTGGAAGTAAAGGTATAAACTTAATAGCAAGAAGTTTGATGACAGCAGATGAAATAAAACAATTACATTTTAAAACAATTATATTCCCAACAATAGGTTATCCAATATTTAGAGATACAGTTGTATATCAAAAATTTAGTTGTTATAAAGAGGGAGTTATAGAAAGAAAGATAAGACCATTATCAAGATTAACTAATACCTATTACACAGTAGAGCAATTAAAATTTAATAAAAATGAAGATAATACTAATCAACTTGATTTAGAAAAGAAATCAAAATTAGAAAAAATTGTAAATGAGATAGTAAAAATATTTGGTAAAGTAGATTTTAATGTAAATTATACTCAAAATAATAATTCTTTAATTGCTAACATTTATTTAGTACCACCATTATCACTTGTTGATATAGCAAATTTAGAAGAGTTGAGTGATAGATTAAATTTTAAATATAATGCAATATCTGATAGAGAAAAAATTAATAAAAAAAATATTAATTCTTTAATAGAAATTTACTTAGATGAAGATAGAGAAAAAGAAATATGAAAGAAGGTGTAATATGAACAATCAATTTATGGAAGAATTTATTACATTAAGAAATGAAACTCTACAAAATATACAATTAGATATAAATAGTTGGAATAAATTTATTATATATTGGTCAAAAATTTTAGATAAATATAGTATAGATAATGTACTTAATTTATTTGGTTATAATTCAAGTGGCAGAATTTTTATGACATTTGATGAGTGGAATAGTGATGATATAGGAAGAAAAATAAAACCCAAAAGTAAAGGAATACCTATTTTAAAAGATAATAGTAAGATATATGTTTTTGATATAAGGCAAACTTATGGAAAAGATTATAGTGAATGGAATTATAATCATTTAGTAGATTATTCTATTTTAAATTACTATCAAGATAGTATTAAACTTAATAACAATGATAGTAAAAATATAAATGAGAATTTTTATGATATTTTTTATAAAATATCATTAAATCAAATAAATAATGATTATCAAAATTTACAAAAAAATGAAGTGGAGTTTATTGCTAAAACAATGACTTCACTTTTTTTATCAAAGTCTAATTTTAATATATATAATCTTACAAGTTCTTATGAAATGTTAGAAGAATTTGATAATGATGATATTTTAAAATGTATGGAAATTGCTAATAAAGAAACAGCAATTATTTATAATGATTTTGTAAAAAAAGTAAATATTTTACAAAAGGTTCAAGATTATATGCAGTCAAATGTTCTTTCTCAATTTAAGGAAAATAAATTTTTAAATAATCAAGAAAGACAAGATTTTATTTTAGATTTAAATTTTAATACTCAAATTAATGAAAATGTTTTAGATACAATTTATAGTAGATATGTAGATAAATATGAGCATACTTTTAAAAGAAAAATTGAAAATAAAGAAGATGAAACAGAACAAATAAAAATAGAAGAAATTGAAAATGATAAAGAAGAAAAAAACTACAATGAACAATTATCATTATTTGCACCAAGAGAAGAAGAGTTAGCAAATAAGATTTGTGATATATTTAATTCATTTGATACTAAATATCAAAATACTTTTAAAATAGATAATGTTGAATTACAAGTATGGGAACATATAGCATCTAAAAAAAGAAATTTAACTATTATTTTAAAAAGTTCTTTGATTAATGAATATGCTGATAGTGAAAATAGTTTTACTTATTTTAATATTGATAAAACTGATGAAAAGAAATTAAATGATTTAATAAGAAATAATGCTTTTATTCAATCTTTGTATAAAGATAAAGATTTTTCAATTACATTTACTCCAAATATGATTCACATTATTTGGAATAATTTTGATGAAAAGCAATTTAATATGGATATACCAAATACAAAATTAATAAGTCAAGAAGAAATTGATAGTCAAGAATTAGAACAAATAGATAACGAAGTGTCTTCTATTGTTAAAGATAATAATATTAGTTATAGAGTTACTACATCAGAGATAATACCAACTTATGATGGTATTAAAACTAATGTAATTGAAGAACATAGTTATAATAGTAGTGGAGAAGAAATAGAAGAATACCCAGCAATTAATTATCATATTAATGATGATAAAATTGATACAAATTTTGGTGCTAAAACTAGATTTGAAGATAATATAAAAGCAATAAATCTTTTAAAAGATTTAGAAAAAGAAGATAGAAATGCAACAAAAGAAGAACAAGATGTTTTATCTCATTATGTAGGTTGGGGAGGAATTGCAGATGCTTTTGATGAAAGAAAAGATAATTGGAAAAGTGAAAGAGAAAGATTAAGGTCAATTTTAAATGATGAAGAATATAAAGCAGCAGCACATTCCACATTATCTTCTTTTTATACTCCAAATATTGCAATAGATTTAATATATAATGCTTTAAAACAATTTGGTTTTAAAAAAGGAAATATTTTAGAGCCAAGTTGTGGCATAGGTAATTTTTTTGGAAGACTACCTAGTGAATTTGATAAATCTAAACTTTATGGTGTAGAGTTAGATAGTATTAGTGGTAGAATTGCAAAAAAACTTTATCCTACTGCTAAAATAGAAATAAATGGTTATGAAAATTCAAAAGTTGCTGATGAATTTTTTGATATTGCAATAGGTAATGTACCTTTTGGTAATAATACTGTATATGATAAAAGATATAAAGATAAGTTTTTAATTCACGACTACTTTTTTCAAAAAACATTGGATAAAGTTAGAGATGGTGGAATAATTGCTTTTATAACTACTTCTGGAACATTAGATAAAAAAGATACAAGAGTAAGAGAATATATAGCAAAGAGAGCAGAGTTTTTAGGAGCAATAAGATTACCAAATAATACTTTCACAGGAAATGCAAATGCAAAAGTAACATCAGATATTATATTCTTGAAAAAAAGAGATGAATTAAAATTAGATGTAAGTGATGAAAATTGGATTTATACAAGTGAATATAATGATGGAATAACTATTAATAATTATTATATTGATAATCCTTATATGATGCTTGGAAAAATGGAATTACATTCAACTGCTTATGGATATGATAGTACATTAAATCCAATAGATGAAGATATAAATGTTTTAATAAACAATGCACTAAAAAAACTACCAAGTAATATTTATGAGCAAATGGAATTTATACAAAATAATGAAAGTGATTATGAGGTATTAGATGCAGATGATACTATAAAAAATAATGCTTTTACTATTATAAATAAAGATGGTAAAGATATTATTTATCAAAGGCAATTTTCAAGTTTAGTACCATATTCTATTCAAGATGGTATGGTTGCAAAAAGAATTATTGGACTATGTAAATTAAAGAAAGCATTAAGAGAAGTATTTGATATACAACTTCGTGATGGTAGTGATGATGAATTGTCATTTGCTCAAAAAAAATTAAGTGAAGAATATGATGAATTTTGTAAGAAATATGGTTATATAAATGATAGTGCAAATGCAAGAGTATTTGATGATGATCCAGATTATTATTTGCTTACATCAATTGAAAATAAAATTAGTAAAGATGAAGAAGATGATAAACCTAAATATGAAAAAGGTGATGTTTTTACAAAAAGAACAATTAGAAAGAGTATAAAAATTACTAGTGCAGAAAATGCGGAAGAGGCATTAAGATATTCTTTAAATAATCGTGGTTGTGTAGATTTTGAATATATGAAAACATTATATCCAAAGAGTGAAGAAGAAATGGTAGAAGAACTTGATAATTTAATATTTCAAGATCCAGAAAAAATAAATGACTTTAATAAAGGATGGGTTATATCTAGTGAATATTTAAGTGGCAATGTAAAGTATAAACTTAACTATGCTAAATCAATTAATGAAGATAATAAATATGATAAAAATATTGAAGCACTTGAAAGAGTGCAACCTGCACCACTTGAATTTGATGAAATTAGTGTAAAATTAGGTTCTACTTGGATACCAGAAGATGTTTATCATAAATTTTGTTGTGAACTACTTGATATTCCTAATTGGACTAAAAGCAATTTAAAAATAAAATATGTAAAAGAAGGAAATACTTGGCTATTTCAAGCAAGTGGTTTATATGGTTATGGAGTTAAAAATACAAACACTTGGGGAACTAAACGAGCAGATGCTTTATCATTAATAAAAAATGCTTTAAATCTTCAAAGTGTAACAGTATATGATAGTTTAGAAGATGAAAGAAGAGTTGTAAATCCTATTGAAACAGCAAATGCAAGAGAAAAGCAAGAACTCATAAAGCAAGAATTTAAGGATTGGATATGGAAAGATGAAGAAAGAAGAAACAGATTAGTTAAGATTTATAATGATAATTTTAATTGTATGAGAGAAAGAGAATATGATGGAAGTCATTTAACTTTTGATGGTATGAATCCAAACATTGAACTTCGTCCACATCAAAAAAATGCAGTTGCTCGTGTATTATATGGTGGGAATGCTTTACTTGCTCACGCAGTTGGTGCTGGAAAAACTTATGAATGTATTGCTAGTGCTATGGAATTAAAAAGACTTGGTATTGTTAATAAGCCAATGTTTGTTGTTCCAAATCATTTATTAGGACAATGGGCAAATGAAATATTAAAACTTTATCCTACTGCAAATGTTTTAGTTGCAACACAAAAAGATTTTGAAAAAACAAGAAGAAAAAAACTTATGGCAAAGATAGCAACAGGAGAATGGGATGCAGTTTTAATTGCACATTCAAGTTTTGGACTTATTCCAATGAGTAAAAAATACGAAAAAGAACATATGGAAAGACAAATAGAAGAAATTACTAATGCTATTGAAAGAGTTAAAGAAGAGTCTAATGAAAGTTTAAGTGTAAAGAGATTAGAGCAATTAAAAACAAGTATGGATACAAAATTAAAATCATTATTAGATGCACCAAAGGATGATGTAGTAACATTTGAAGAACTTGGAGTTGATGAATTAATTGTAGATGAAGCACATATGTTTAAAAATCTTCCAATGTTTTCTAAAATAAGAAATGTAGCAGGAATAAATAATACTGAATCTAAAAAAGCAACTGATTTATTTATGAAAATAAGTTATATTCTTGAAAATAATGGAGGTAAGGGAGTAATATTTGCAACAGGAACACCTATTTCAAATTCAATGGGAGAATTATTTGCAATGCAAAAATATTTACAATTAGATAGGTTGAGAGAAATGGGACTAGAGCATTTTGATGAGTGGGCTTCAACCTTTGGTGAAATAGTTAATAGTTTTGAAATAGCACCAGATGGTAGTGGTTTTAGAACAAAAGCACGATTTGCTCAATTCTTTAATATACCAGAGTTAATGACTTTATTTAAAGAGATAGCAGATATAAAAACAACAAAAATGTTAAATTTACCAACACCAAAACTAAAAGGTGGAGATTATAAAACAATAGTTGCACCTAAAAGTGAAGAATTAGGAGAATATGTTGAGAAACTAGCAGAAAGAAGTGAAATAATTAAAAATGGTTGTGATCCAAGAGAAGATAATATGCTATTAGTTACAAATGATGGTAGAAAAGCAGCATTAGATTTAAGATTAATAGATCCAAGTATGCCAGATTTACCAAATTCAAAAATAAATATTGCAATAGAAAATATTTATAGAATATGGTTAGAAAATAAGGAAGACAAGTTAACACAACTTGTCTTTTGTGATTTATCCACTCCAAAAAATGATGGTACTTTTAATGTTTATGATGATATTAAAAATAAATTAATAGCAAGAGGAGTACCAGAAGATGAAATAGAATTTATTCATAATGCTAAAACCAACCCACAAAAATTAAAATTATTTGAAGATATGAGAAGTGGTAAAAAGAGGATTTTAATAGGTTCAACATCAAAGATGGGAGCAGGAATGAATGTTCAAGATAAACTTATTGCTTTACATCATCTTGATTGTCCTTGGAGACCATCTGATATAGAGCAAAGAGAGGGAAGAATATTAAGACAGGGAAATCAAAATGAAGAGGTTGAAATTTATAGATATGTAACTGAGGGAAGTTTTGATGCTTATTCATATCAATTAATTCAAACAAAATCAACTTTTATAAATCAAATTATGGCTAATAGTAATGGTGGAGGAAGAACAGCAGAAGATTTAGATAGAGATACACTTACTTATGCAGAAGTTAAAGCACTTGCAAGTGGTAATCCATTAATATTAGAAAAATTTAAAGTGGAAAATGAATTAAAACAATTATATTTATCTAAAAGTAGATATGATAAATCACATATAGAACTTGAATCAAAGTATAATATTGAAATTCCAAGACAATTAAAATACCAAAAACAATATTTAAGTAGTCTTGAAGAAGATATAAAAAATGTTAAAGATTTATCAGGAGATAATTTTTCAATTTTAATAAAAGATAAAATCTATAATTCAAGAAAAGAAGCAAGTTCTAAATTATATGAAAATTTTTCTATATTAAAAGCAAGTGAGGAAACAAAAATAGGAGAGATAAGTGGATTTGATATTATTGGTACTTGTGAAGAATTAAGATATACTCCTGTAATTTTTATTAAAGGAGCAGGAAAGTATAAAGTGGAAATTAATAATACTGATGAAATAGGAAATATTTTAAAATTAGAAAATATGTTAAAAAGTTTTGTAAACAAAATTAATACAGTTAAAGAACAAATTGCTTATAATGAAAAGCAATTATTAGACATTAAAGAAGAACTTGATAAACCTTTCACAGGACAAGATAGAATTAGGGAATTGCAAAAAGAAAAGTTAAGAATAGATGGAGAACTTGATTTAGATAAGCAAGAAAATACTAGAAATATAGAATCAAATGAAACTGAAATGGAGAGATAGTTATGAGTTTAAAAGATAAAATATTAAATAAAATTGCTGATAGGTTAAAAGATTATAGAACACCAGAGTATGATAAAATTTTATCTTGTAATATTAAAGGTGAGGTAAAAGGTGTACTTATGACAACTGATTATACAACTATTAAAGAACTTACAAATAAATCTCAAAGTGGAATATTAGATATTAATAAATTATTAGATAAAGAATTGAATATTGGAAAAACATATCATAATAGAGAAATAATATTTTGTGATAATGATAATGTAGTCTGTCTTTATAATAGTGCAAATAATACTTATTATGAAGATGGATATGAATTTTTTAAAAGTGCAGATGAAATAGTTTATATAAAATGTGATAATAGCAATGAATATCAATTATTAAAATATTTTATAAATCAAAGTAGTAAATACCACAAATATGTGAAATATGAAAATGAAATACCTAGAAAAAAAGCATTTGAAACAATATTCAAAAAGGAAAATAATATTGATAATTCTATTAATGAGAAAAAAAGTTATGATAATTTAATTGAAATTAAAGGACAAGTATTAAATATAAGTAAAGAATTTGTAAATAAAGATGGTAGCAAAGTACAATTTATTGAAATACAACAAGAATATGAAGATAACGATAAAATTAAATATAATAAGATATCAGTTATGCTACCAAATAATTTAATTAATAGTATTAGTGATATGAAAGAAGAAGATATGATATCAATAAAAGGAAAATTGAGTAAACACAATGATAAAAATAACAATTTAAAAACAATAATCACTTGCTCAAAAATTGAAAAATTAGAAAATATAAAAGATAAAAATAATAATGTAGAAATGGAGAGATAGAGATTATTAATTTTTTTAAAAAAAACACTTGCAAAAATTGAATTTTAGAGTGATAAATTAATTAGTAAAAAAATTAATTTAAACATACCTAATTTAAATAATTTTAAATGAAGTATAACTTGTCATAGAGTTATTTGCAAAAAATAAAAAAAGTCTAAAAAGTGCTTTAAAACACTTTTGAAAATATACATAAAATAAAGGAGGGATTAATTATGTATATAACACAAACAACTGATAATGTTAAAAAAATATTTGAAGAATTAGAAAGTAAAACAGACGAACAAAAATTGAAATTTCTTATTTATGTATTTGGATTATTAAATAATAATCAAATAAATGATAAGAATGAATCAAACCCAGATTTAGTAGAAAATGATGATATGAATATATTTACTTTTGAATCTATTGGAATTACAAATGGTGTATGTATGCTTTTATTAGAATATTTCACTATGCTTTATAACAAATTAACTAATACAAAAGATGCTTATATTGATAATGGAAATGTTTTAGGTATTAAAAGTGATGAAGAAGATAAAAAATTTGAATCACATTTTGAAAAACTTAATTTTAATGAAAAATTAGATGTATTTAGTGAAATTTTTATTAAATATGATAATGAAACTTATTTTAAAGATAAACTACCTATGTTTACATTTGCTATTGAATATGATGGATACACTATTGCTAGTATGATAAAAGATTATAAAAATAAATTAATTAAATGAAATGAAATAAATAATGAAAAGATAATTAAATAATATCAAGAAAGTCATAAAAAAATTTATATATGTAAAGAAATCTGTGGTATGTGATAGTGAAAAATAAAAAAATATTAGAAAAACTAAAACTACTAAATGTATGAAATACATATTTGCTTCTACTTTAACTCGTTTTTACTTGTATGATTTATACAAGTTTTTTATTGGAATTTTATTTGAGAGAGGAGAATGCCTATGCCAAACAAAATAGTAAAAGGAATAGTATATGGGTTGTATTGTAATTAATGATAATGTTATTGAAGATAAGAAATTAAATTCAACAGATAAAGTGGTATATGGATTAGTAAAAGCATTAAGTAATGATAAAGGTTATTGCTTTGCTACCAATGATTATATTGGTAAAAGATTAAATCTTTCAAAAAGCACAATATCAAATACTATTAGTAAATTGAAAAAACTAGACTATATTAAAGCAAAGACAGTAGATTATCAAAGAAGAATTATTATAAGTGATAAGTAAATTTTAAGAGGGGTATATTAAATTATTAATATAGTCCCTATTAAAAAAATAAGATAGGTATATGTATATTTTCTTATACCATCTATGAATAAATTAAGAACATAATAAATAATATAAAAAATAATTTAATAGATAATATAATAGATAATTTAGTATTTTTAAATATCATAAAAGAAAGGATGTGTTAATATGGATATAGAAAAAATAAATTATAATGAAGTTTTAATATCAGGTAAAATAAATAACATTAAGCATTTTAATAACTATATAGCATTTGGACTTACTTGTAATACTTTTTCTAAAAATAAATCTAATTGTTTTATTAGTTTTCATATGTATGAAGATCTTTATAATATTTATAAGGATTTTTTTTATAAGAACAATAAGATTTTTGTAAGAGGATATTTAAATTCATATACTGATAAAGATAATAAAATTGTAACTTATGTTAAAGTAACAGAAATATCTAATAATCCCAAAAATGTTATTAATGGACGAAAAGGTCCATACATAAGATATGATGAAGATGGAGTTATGGTTTGGAATGGTAAAAGATGTGAAACAGATCCTTTTAGTGAAGATAATTCTGAATATTTGGAATTGGTAGAAATGATAAAGGAATAATAGTTTTTAAAACTTCATAAAAATTATTGGAGGTGTCCTATGATAATTGTGAATAACTATGATAAAAATGGAAATAAAATTAATCCAAGTGAGATAAAGATTACTGATGTGGTTATATATGAGATTGTTAAAAAGTATACACATATATAAATATTATTATGTAATAAAACCCAATTATGTGGTAAAATGTAATTGGAATCTTATAATCTTGCTTTATAAGGAGGAGTTAATATAAAAGCCGGATTATATGCAAGAGTTTCTACTGACAGCCAACTTGAAGGATATTCAATAGATGCCCAAAAAGAATTTTTGTTGAGTTATGCAAAAAGCAAAGACTATACAGATTTTGAATATTATATTGATGGTGGATATTCTGGTAAAGATTTAAATAGACCAGCAATTCAAAAACTAATTGAAGATTGTAAAAATCATAAAATTGATGCTGTATTTGTATTTAAACTAGATAGAATATCAAGAAGTCAAAGAGATACATTATATTTAATAGAAGAAGTATTTAATAAATATAATGTAAGTTTTATTTCAATGAGAGAGAACTTTGATACATCAACTCCATTTGGTAAAGCAATGATTGGTGTATTATCAGTATTTGCTCAACTTGAAAGAGAAACAATATTAGAAAGAACTCGTATTGGACTTAAAAAACGAGCAGAAGCAGGTCTTTGGAGAGGTGGAGGTAAAATACCATTTCCTTATCGTTATGATAGAAATACAGGCACTTTAATACCAATTCCAGAACAAGTAGAATTACTTCATAAAATGATTTCACTTTATATTAGTGGTAAAAGTTTTAATGCTATTGGAGATATAGTTGGAATGGATGAATCATTAGTTGAAACTAGGATATTATCCATAACTAATACAGGTAAAGTTCCATATAGAGATGAAGTTTATGAAGGAAAACATAAGGCAGTAGTATCTGATGAACTTTATGAAGAAATACTACGAGTAAATAAAGTTAGAAGTCGTGAAAAATATGAAAGACATTATTTACTATCTGGAAAAGTATATTGTGGACATTGTGGGGCTAAGTATAGATATCAAAAATGGGGAAAACGATTAATTATGTATTGTTATTCACAACAAAAAAGTAAACCAAGATATATTAAAAATCCTAATTGTAATAATAAAAGATGGGACACATTTGAAGTTGAGGATGCAGTATTAGAAGAATTATTTAAAATGAGTTTGGATTTAGATTTGTTTAAAAAAACTTTTAATATAGCAACTATCAATGTAAAAAATGAATATAGAGGTAGAATTGAAGAAATAACTAAACAAATAAATAATTTATTAAATAATATAGCAAGTGGTATTGCTGTTGAAGAAACTAATAATAAAATAAGTGAATTAGAAAAAGAAAAAGAAAACATAGAAGAAAAATTGATTGAATCTGATCAAAAAGAAAAAGATAACAAAGTATCTTTAAATATGATAAAAAATTTAAAAGCAACTTGGTTTGATATGGACTTTGATGAACAAAGAAGAATTATTGAACATTTAATTGACAAAGTTATAGTAAATGATAATGAAATCAATATCTACTATAACATTTATTAAAAAATATTTTTTCTCCCACCACCGGTGATAGTCCAATTAAACACATAGAAATATTTATTTTAAATGTATTTAATATTATATCTTTATTAGATGGAATTACAACATTTAAAAGTATATCTTTTTTAGTAGCATTAAATGTATTTAATAGTTTTATTTTTAATTTATCTGTATTTTTAAAACCATTATATATAGTTTGAATACTAACAATAATAGAAATTAATACTGATATAGTAATAATACTTTTAGTATTAGCACCAATCCATATTATAATAATTGGTCCAAGGGCTACTTTAGGTAATGAATTTAATATAGTTAAATATGGATCTAATACTTTTGATAAGAAATTAAAATTATATAAAATTATTGCTATTATAATAGATATAATACTAGTTATTAAAAAAGCAATAATTGTTTCTTTAATAGTAACCCATATATGTAAAAATAAATTGTTTTGATTATATAAACTAATTAATGTATTTATTATATTTTTAGGTGAGCTTGTAATAAATGTATTAATTAAGTTTTTATCTGCTAGTATTTGCCATATAACAATAAATAATACAGCAATTAATATTTGACATAACATTATCTTACATTTATTAATTTTTAATTTTTTAATATAGTTTTTATATTCTTTTGACATTATTTATCAATTTCCTTCCAAATAATATCATAATAAATAGAAAATTCTTTTGCCTTTCTATTTTCTATTGGGGATTTTTTATTTGTAAGTTCAATATTATGAATATTTTTAATAGTAGAAGGTCTTTTACTAAAAACAATTATTCTATCACAACTTGCAATTGCTTCTGATAAATCATGTGTTACGATTATAACAGTTTTCTTTTCTTCTTTAATTATATTATAAACATCATTACCGACATTTAATCTTGTTTGATAATCAAGAGCAGAGTAAGGTTCATCAAGTAATAATATATCAGGTTTAGTAGCAAGAGTACGAATAAGAGCAAGTCTTTGTTTCATACCACCAGAAAGTTCACTTGGATATTTATTTCTAAAATCATATAAACCATATTTTTTAAGTAAGTTTAATACATAATTTTTATTTTCTTGATTTAATTTTTTAGATATTTTAAGTCCTAAAAGAGCATTATCTAATATAGTAAGCCATGGAAATAATACGTCTTCTTGAAACATATATCCAATTTTAATACCATCTTTAATCCATATTTTACCTTTATATTCTTTATCTAATCCTGAAATTATATTTAATATAGAACTTTTACCACATCCAGATGGACCTATTATTCCTAAAAATTCTCCTTCATATAAATCAAATGATATATTATCTAAAGCATTAGTTTCTCCATTAAGTGAATAATATGATTTAGATACATTATTTATTGATAAAATTTTATTTGTTAAATTCATTAGTAATAAGATCTTCTACATTAATTCTTTTATCTATTGTTTTACCATAAATCATAATATCAACAAGTCTATTATAGTCTTTAGTATCTACATAAGTACTATCATACCATGAGTCTGCAGTTTTATATCTATCAACTATTTTAATTAAATCTTCTAATGAAGTATCTGGAAATTGATTAATAATTGTATTAGCAATAGTTTTACTATCATTTTCTTTTACAAATTTTAGACCTTTATTTAGAGCATTATTAAATCTTTGTATTAAATCTTTATTTTCTTTTATATATTCTTCTCTTGCATAAAAAGCTGTATATGGAACAGTACCAGTTAATTTACCAAGAGATGCTAAAACACAACCATATCCTTCATTTTCTAAAGCAGTAGCATTAGGTTCTCTTAATGTTATAAAAGAAAGTCAGTAAAAATTGTAATAATTTACTCTTAAATATACATATTTTTTAATATGAAAAGTAAAAATAAAAAAATTATTTATGAATTATCATTAATTATAAATAAAGAAATGTTAGAAGATAATTATATATCATATAAAACATACAAATATACTGAAGATAATATTTTAAAAAAATTAAATAGTTTGAGGTGATCTTTTTGAATTTATATAAAATAAGAAATGAATTAAATATGGGAGTACCACTTTCAAACATTAAGCTTAGAGTAACAGATTATGTAAGAGTATCAACTGATTCATTAGAACAAAAGAAATCATTAACTAATCAAAAAGAACATTTTTATGAATATATAAAATCTAATCCTAACTGGACTTATGTAAAAGGATATATAGATGATGGTATAAGTGGAACAAGTGATATTAAAAGAGATAACTTTATGAAAATGATAGAAGATGCAAGAAGTGATAAATTTGATTTAATTATTACGAAAGAAATATCAAGATTTTCAAGAAATACTTTAGATAGTATCAAATATACAAGAGAATTACTTTCATATGGAGTTGCTGTACTTTTTGTAAATGATAATATTAATACTCTTCTTAGTGATTCAGAATTAAGACTTACAATAATGGCATCTATGGCACAAGATGAAGTAAGAAGACTTTCTGAAAGAGTAAAATTTGGTATGAAAAGAGCAATTAAAAATAGAGAAATTCTTGGTAATGATATGATGTATGGATATAAAAAAGATAAAATAAATAATAAACTTATAATTGTAGAAAAAGAAGCTAATATAGTAAGAAAAATATATGAAATGTATACAATAGATAATTTATCACTTACTAAAATAACAAATAAATTAAATGACTTAAATATAAAAACAAGTTTTAATAATAAATGGAGTGTATCTACTATATCAAGAATGATTGAAAATCCTAAATATAAAGGATATTATTGTGCTAACAAAACACATGTTATTGATTATATGACTAAAAGAGTAGACTATTTAAATAAAAATAAATGGATTATATATAAAGATAATATTAAAATACCACCAATAGTTAGTGAAGAATTATGGCAAAGAGCAAACCTATTACTTAATAAAAGAAAGAAAAAAATTAATAATAAACAATTATATTTATATTCAAATAAAATATATTGTAAATGTGATAATTCACTATTTTATAGAAGAATATTTAGAAAAAATAAACAAGATGTAACTTGGGTATGTAGTAAATATTTAAAAAAAGGTAAAAGTTATTGTGATAGTCCAAATATTAGAGAAAGTGAATTAAATAAAATAATGTTTGATTTAATAGATAATTTAAATATTAATTTAAAAGAAATAGAAGAAATATTATTAAATAATTATAAATATTATGAAATTGATAATACTCATGAAAAAGAAAAAATAGAAAATAAAATTAAATATTTAAATTTAAAAAAAGAAAAAATATTAGAACTTAATTTAGAAAATAGTTTATCTAATAAGGAATTTAAAAATAAAAATGAAGAATTAAATAAAGAAATATTAGAATTAAAAAATAAATTAAATCATTTAAATTCTAAATCTAAAATAAATTATAAACAAAAATTAAATAACAAAATAAAAAATATAAATAAAGAAAAAATAATAAATATAATATTAAAATATATAAAAACTTATAAAATAGATAATATTATTTATTTAGATATATATTTAAATTATAATGATGAAATAAATTTTAATAAAGAATTTAAGTTTAAAAGAGGTTATGATACTAAAAGTACTAAAAGATATAATATTTTTTATAAAATTAATGTTTATTTTGTTGATAATTAATTTATTTATAAGTATAATAAATACTTGTAATTTAAAGGAGATACTATGATAGAAGAAATAATTAATAATTTTAATATAGAAGGAAAAATTATTAACATTGAAGAAAACAATTCAGGAAATATTAATAGTACATATGTAGTAACTATGGAATTAGAAGATGGTTCTTTTAAAAAATATTTAGTACAAAAGATTAATACTAATGTTTTTTCAGAACCATATAAATTAATGAAAAATATTGAAAATATCACTGATTATTTAGAAGTACAAATGCAAAAAGAAGGGGATTCTACTCATAAAGTTTTAAAAGTTATTAAAACTAAAAATAATAAATCTTTATGTTATATAGAACCACATCCAGGTGAAAGACAATATTATAGAATATATGAATATATTGATAATGCTATTTCATATGATACATCAATAGATCCAAATATTGTATATAATACTGGAAAAGCATTTGGTAATTTTCAAAGATTACTAAGAAATTATCCTATTAAAAGATTGACTGAAACTATTAAAGATTTTCACATTACAGATAAAAGATATAAACAATTAATGGATGATATTAAAATAGATTCTGAAGGAAGAGCACTTGAAGTAGCACCTGAAATAGTATTTATATTAATGAGAGAAGAAATATGTTCATTAATAACAGAAGAATTAGGAAGTGATGCAATTCCACTTAGAGTTACTCATAATGATACTAAAGTTAATAATGTTATGATGGATAAAGATACTAATGATTATCTTGCTGTTATAGATTTAGATACTGTTATGCCAGGAAGTATGTTATTTGATTATGGTGATGGTGTTAGAAGTACAGCATCTAATGCAAAAGAAGATGAAACTGATTTAAGTAAAGTTTATTTAAATTTAGAATTATTTAAATCATATACTAAAGGATTTTTAAGTGAAATGGCAAATTATATTACTTATGAAGAATTATCTTTAATGGCAGAATCAATTAGAATAATTACATTAGAACTTGCTATTAGATTTTTAAATGATTATATAAATGGAGATACATATTTTAAAATAAATTATGAAAAGCATAATTTAGATAGAGCAAGAAATCAAATAGCATTAGTTAAAGATATTGAAAATAAAATGGAATATATTAAACATTATATAAAAGAATGTTATGAAGAATATGCAAAAGAAAATAATTTAGTAAAAAAGTTAAGTAGAATGTAAATTGTCTTTTAATAAATTATTTGTTAAAATTATATATAATAAAAATAGTGGTGGTGTTGTAAATGAAATATTGTACTAATTGTGGAGCTGAATTAAGTGAAGAAGATAAATTTTGTGAAAAGTGTGGTAAAGCAGTAAAAAAATCAAAAGAAAAAGAAGAAAAAGAAGAGAAAGAAGAGAAAGAAAATCATACATCAAAAAGACAAAATCAAAAAGAAAATACAGATTCTACTATAGTATGTCCTAATTGTGGAGCAATTCTAAAATCTTTTGAATCTTATTGTGAATTTTGTAGATGTGAAATAAGAAACACTTCAACAACATCTTCAATAAAAAAATTTGCTGAAGGCTTAAGAGAAATAAAAGAAAGAAAACTTCCTAAATATGTAGCAGAAGATTCATTAATAAAAAAAATAACTGGTAAAGGATTTAGAGAAGATAAAGAAAGAGAAGAGTTTGAAAGTGCAGCACAAGAAGAAAGAATAGAAGAAATAGCTAGTTATATAAAAAATTATCCTATACCTAATGCAAAAGAAGATTTACTTGAATTTATGATATTAGCTGAAACAAATATTAAATCTGAAAATGAAGAAATTATTAAAGATTCATGGATACATAAAATGGATCAAATATATAAAAAAGCAAATATATCAATTAAAAGTCAAAATGAATTAAAAGAAATAGAAGACATTTATAATAAATGTAGAAAAAAAATAAAGAAAGAAACAACAATAGATTATATAATAATTGCAGTATTACTTATACTACCAATATTAATATTCATTATTTATGTTAATTTCTTAATATTTTTAGGTATATTATTTTTAGCATTAAGTATATCATCATTCATATTTTATAGATTAAAAGGAAAAAATATTAAATTTTTAAAGGATAAAGAAAAAATAGTATATATAGTATGTGCTGTTATATTATTAATTTCAATTATATTTTTTATAATTGGAGCAGTTAGAAAAACTGATGAAGATAGAATAATTGAAGATTATTATAATGAAGCTATAGTAAAATATAATGTTGAAATTAATATTCAATTTGAAGAAAATATTTTATTTAATCGATATGATGTTGAATTATTAGCTTATGATCAAAAAGCTATGTTATTGCATGGAGAGAATAAAACAATTAATTTTAAATTACCTAATGGTATTCATAAATTAAAATTTAAAAATGCAGATAATGAAAGTTATGATACTATTAATTTAACAGTTAATGGAAATACAAAAGTTGATTATAAAATATCTTGTCATACAGATGAAATAAAAATAAGAGAATTATCTGTTGAATATATAGATAAAACAGATCAAGAACCATCACAAGAAAATGTTGATACAGAATAAAAAATTGGTAAAAAACCAATTTTTAATTTGCTTAAAATGTTAATTTTCTGATGGTGGTTCTTCAATCATAACATTTCTTAAATATTTATATAAATTATCAAATTCTTTTATATCAAATTCTTTTGAACAAATATACCAATTTGGAGCAGTTAAATTAACATCTTTATACTTTTTTATCCATTCATCATTCATATCTAATACATAAGAAAAAGGTAAAATATCATAAAATTCATTATAGTCTTTTGAAATTCCTAAAGTTAGAAGAAAGTTTTTATATCCACGAAGTTTTCCTAATACTTCATTTCCATATTTTGTTGTATTTGGTAAAAAATGTAAACAAACAAGCATTCCTAAAATACATACTAATTCTATATATTGTGCTATTAAATAGAATGAATCAATTATTAAAATAGGATAAATTACAAATCTCCAAAGTATAAATAGAAATATAAAAGCGACCCCACCATATAATAATTTAGTACTAATCGAATTAGATGTTACATTTAAAAATATATTTTCAAATATTGTAAGTAATATAATAGAAAATAAAAATACTAAGGAAAAAACAGTAACTAAATCATAAATATTATATTTACATACAGGTGGTATTGTTACTGCTAGATATGTAAATACAATAATTAATAAAATATAATATTTTTTATTTATAGATGATTCTTTTTGTACTTTAAATCTATTTTCTTTTGAATTAATATGTGTTAGTATTCTATTTATTGTTTTATAAAATTCATATTTTATATCTCTTAATTTTATTTCATTTTTAAACCAAAATAAACTATTCATAAATAATTCTTCATATTCATTATTACCATCATATTCTTTTACTTTTTTAATAATTAAATTTTCTTTTGGAAAACTATTTTTATCAATTGTTTTTTCAATATGTTTATATTCATTTGGATTATTTAAATCTTTATAAATATTTAACATATTTTCATAATATTTAATTTTTTTTGAATTAGGATTGTTTTTCTTTTCTAATTCTATTTTATTCTCTAATTCTAATATTTTTTTGTTTGCATTTTTAATTGATTTATCATCCAAAATTACTTTTTCTTGATTTGAATCAGTCTCTTTATCAATTATTTGAATATATCCTTTATTTGCTAAATATATAAGCAAAGATACTACATCATATTTTGTTGCTTTTCCTTTATATAAAAGTGCTGTTTCTAAACTGTTTAAATCATGTGGTAAATAAAATTCTACTGTTTCGATTACTTGTTCATTCTTTCCATATTTATACCATATTAATATTGACATTATTAAACCAACTATTGGTATAACAAATAATATATAAGCAAATATAGTATGATGTATTTCATTTTCATATGCAAAAATATGAAATGGAATAAATAGAAAAAAAGTAAATGCTAAAAAATATTTTAATTTGTTTTTCATAAATTCCTCTACTATAATTTTATTTATATATTTAGTTTAACATATTTATTATAAAATTTTTACTTTAAAATATTTAATTTTACTAATATGTACAAAAATTCAGACTTTCTTTTATTACATTTTGTTCAAATAAGTTTACAAAGTCACCTTGTCCACCAATAAATGCACCAGTAAGTCCTGCAAATTCTACACTAGTATCAATGTTTACTTTGTTTTTATCAATATTTGATTCTTTTAGTGCATATTCAAACATCATAAGTGGCATACCAGCACTTCTTCCAGCTAGAACAGTTTTACCAATTAACATGTCCATTGTAAAGTTGTCTTTTAGTTTACAATCTCCTACTAAAAATTGACCATCTCTTTTTGTTAATGATGCAAAAGTTAGTAATTTTTGTTTTGAATTATTGTAAACATAAATAGTTGCTTCTGGTCCAGAAAATCCAATATCAGCATCTTTTGATATAACTGATGTTGCAACTTTATCTGCTCCTGGAGTTAATAATACTTCAACATCAATATTTTCATCTTTAAAATAACCTTTTTCAATTGACACATACCATGGTGCATAAAACACTGAATGTGTAACTTCACTGACAACTACTTTGTCAAGTTTATTATCATCTTTATCATTTACATAAATTCCTACAATAATACTAATTCCAATAATAATTATTGCTGCTACTATAGTTAAAATTATTTTTTTCATAAGTTACCTTCCTTTCTTTCATAGTATTATATTCTAAACATAATTAATTGTTATAAATTTACTATTTTTAAAATGTTTGCTATAAAAAAAATAAAATAAATGTTATAATTTTTTAAGAGGTAAATAGTATGACACTAAATGAAAAGCAAATTGAAGCAATTGAGCATAAAGATGGACCTTGTTTAGTACTAGCAGGAGCTGGAAGTGGAAAAACAAGAGTACTAACTGAAAGAATAATAAAATTAATTGATGAAGGAGTAAGTCCTTATAATATTTTAGCTATAACATTTACAAATAAAGCAGCTAAAGAAATGAGAGATAGAGTAGAATTAAAATTAGGTACTAGTACTGATTCTATTTTTATTGGAACTTTTCATTCATTTGGACTTAGAATATTAAGAGAAAATTATAGAGAAGTAGGATATACTTCAAATATTACAATACTTGATAGTGATGATACTAAATCATTAATAAAAAGAATTATAAAAGAAATGGATTTAGATCCAAAAGATTATGATATAAAACATATAATATCAAGAATTAGTAGTTCTAAAAATGATGGAATTACACCTAGTGAATATAATAGATTATTCTTAAGAGAAGATGATAAAGTAATTGCAATAATATATGAAAAATATTTAAAATTATTAAAAGAAAATAATTCTGTTGATTTTGATGATTTATTGTTAAAACCAGTAGAATTATTTAAAAAATATCCAGAAATATTAGATAAATATCAAACAAGATTTAAATATATTTTAGTAGATGAATATCAAGATACTAATAGTATTCAATATGAATTATGTAAAATACTTGCAAGTAGATATAAAAATATATTTGTAGTAGGAGATTCTAATCAATCAATATATTCATGGAGAAATGCTGATTATAGAAATATATTAAATTTTGAAAAAGATTATAAAAATACAAAAGTAGTTTTACTTGAAGAAAATTATAGAAGTACAAATAATATTTTAAAAGCAGCAAATTCTGTTATAAAAAATAATAATGAAGGTAAAAAATTAAATCTATGGACTTCTTCTGGTGATGGAGAAAAGATTGATTATATTAGAGTAGATGATGAAATAAAAGAAGCACATTATGTTACTAGTAAGATAAAAGATTTAGTTACACTTGGATATAATTATAATGATTTTGCTATACTTTATAGAACAAATGCTCAAAGTAGAGTTATAGAAAATGAATTTCTTAATAGTAGTATTCCATATAATATTATAGGTAGTTATTACTTTTATAATAGAAAAGAAATAAAAGATTTAATAGCATATTTAAATTTAATTTATAATTCAAATGATTCTGTTAGTTTAGAAAGAGTTATTAATACTCCTAAAAGGGGAATTGGTTCTAAAACAATAGAAGCATTAAGAGAAAAAGCAGAATTAAATAATATATCTATGTTTGATGCAATTGAATCAGGAAAAGAAGCAGAATGGAAAAATATAATTATAGAATTAAAAGAAGATTCAAATAATTTAAGTTTACCTGATTTAATTGAAGATGTTCTTGTTAAAACTGGACTTAGAATGGAATATGAAAATAATAAATCACTTGAAAATGAAGCTAAAATAGAAAACTTAAATGAATTTAAAAGTGTAGCAGTTGCAAATGAAGAAAGTGGTATTTATGATTTAGAAACATTTTTAGAAAATATACTTTTAGTAAGTGATGCAGGACAATATAAAGAAAATAAAGAAGCAGTTAATTTAATGACATTACATTCTGCTAAAGGACTTGAATTTAAAGTGGTATTTATATTAGGAATGGAAGAAGGAATATTCCCACATATGAGAAGTTTTGAAAATGAAAGTGAACTTGAAGAAGAAAGAAGACTTTGTTATGTAGGAATTACTCGTGCTAAAACTAAATTATATTTACTTAGTGCAAGAAGTAGAACATTATATGGAAAAACAAGTGGTACTATAGAAAGTAGATTTATTAAAGAAATAGATCCAAGTTTATTAAATATTACAGATACAAAGAAAGAACATATTCAAACTAAAGAATCTAAAATAGTAAGTAATATGTATAATGAAACATCAGATGAAATAAAAGCAGGGGATAAAGTTATTCATACTGTATTTGGAGAAGGAGTAGTTATAAATGTTAGTGGTGGTATAGCTACTATTGCTTTTTCTCATAAAATAGGTATTAAAACTATTGCAGCAAATCACAAATATTTAACAAAGAAATAGGTTAGTGTAGAATAAGTGTGGAGATTTAACTCCTAAAAAATAAGAAATATAATTATATAAAAATATTAATATGTAAA
>CANRCX010000011.1 GCA_947629235.1 uncultured Bacilli bacterium
GAGTAAAATTATTATACTAATAAATCAATGATTTGCAACTTCATCAATTTACTAATCAGTATTATACATGATATAATTTAATTGGTGATTATATGTATAATATAAATTATGAAGATATTTGTAAAGATACTAAAATATCAATTTCTTTAACTAAAAATTGTAATCATGAAATAAATATAGAACCTGGACAAGGATCTTTTACAATTGGTGTTAAAGGAATAGATAAAGATGATGTAGATGTTTGGGTAGATAAGGATGATAAAATCAATTGGAATGCTTTTTATGATTGTGAAAAATATTTCAAAGGTCCAATGCATGATTCAACTAAATGGCCAAGATTCTTTTATTATACTGGAAATGATATTGGTTTTATTGAATGGTCAAATAAAAGAAAAATTGAAATTTTTAAATGGAAACCACAAAAAAATATGAATGTTGACTTTACTAATGCTAATATTTATCAATTAGGTATTGATTCTAATTATAAATTAAATTTATCTTTTGGAAAAAATATTAATCATTTAGATTTATATGGTAATCCTAATAATTATATAGTAGATAATTGTTTAAAAACTCCATCATTAGGATTTCATTTTAATAAATATATAGATAATCAATATGTATTACCAAAATATGATTGCTTTAAAGATGTAGAAAATTTATTAATAGAATCTAGTCCAAATGGAGTTGCATTTGATTGTAATAGTTTACTTCAATTTCCAAATTTAAAATTATTACATTTAGTTGGAAATATGACAAATCTTCAAGCATTAAAAAAATTAAAACATTTAAATAATTTAGGTTTATGGAATATAGAAGATTTATCAAATTTTCCTTCACTAGATAATTGGAAAGAATTAAATAATTTTGTAGCGTCAAATATAGATGAAAATGTAGGAAAAAGATTAAAAGAAGAAGCTAAAATTTTAAAAAAAGAAAGAAAATTTGAATTTATTTCAATTACTAAATTAAGAAATAAATTATGGTTTGAAAATGAATTTAATCTTCCATTTTCTAATTGGGATTCTAAAATAGAAAAGAAAGCTACATCAATTTATAAAAAATATTTAAAAGAAATAACTACTGCGAATACGAAAAATGATATAAAGAATATAGTAATTAATTATACAAATTGCTTTAATAAATTAAATGATATTGAAACTATTGAAAGAGATGATATTTATAAAAGTTTATGTATGTTAATGAAAAACTCTTCAATATTTATTGAAGAAGATGTTTGGTTAAAATGGTTTAATGAAATAAGAGATTTTTAATTAATAAAAAATAAGTTTAATTTTAAAACTTATTTTTTTATAACATAAAATTATGATTTAAAGCATAAATTAATACTTATATTATTATTTTAGTATATTTATTAATTAGAAATGTTATATTATTTTTTATGAATTATGACTTCAATACCATGAAGTTTACATATTTTTAAAAACATTTCGAAACTAAATTTTACTTTTCCATATTCATATGCTTCAACTGTTTTACGACTACGGTGAATAGTTTTAGCAAAGTCAGCTTGTGTAAGTTCAGTCCACTCACGAATTATTTTAATAATTTCTTGGGGCTCATAATTATTAGCCTTAAGTTGCATAAAACTTCACCTCTATTCAAAAAACACTACTAACTAAATAATATATGAAATTTATTTTTATAGTTTAAAATTCCTAGTATAGATAGGATTTCATAATTATTGTTCCCAATAAAATAAATATTATTGATTTAAATTTTTAAAAAAGGAGAAAATATTAATATGACAAATAATAAATTAAAAAATTTATGTTTAAAAAATATTAAAAATTATGATCCTGATATATTAATTTTATTAGATACAAATTATATAAATGAATTAATATATAAAATTAATAATGTACTTAAAAAAAATCAAGATATTAATTTTATAATGGAAAAATTTTTAATTATTTTAAATTTAATCATTATTGAATTAAAAAATAAATTTATTAAATTAAATAATGACATATTTTTAGTATTAGAAAAAATTATTCCTATTAACGAATTTGAAATAATTGAACTATTATTTTCAAATATTGATATAAAAGATTGTAATGAATATAATTATTATTATAAAAAGAATGTTTATAAAATATTAATCAATAATTTTATTAGAAATATAAGTCAATTCCCACAAATAAAAAATTTACTTAAGAAAAGTAAAATTGAATATAAGCAAATAAATGATTATTCTTATGAAGAGTTAACTAAAATTATTAATTTATTATCAGATATTGTATTTTCTTCTTTAAATATAAATAATTCTATATTATTTACTTATTTTGATTATGAAATATATAATAATATTGATAAAAATGATTTAAATAATACATTAATTAATAAAAATAAAATTATAAAATTAGAAAATAAAAGATTTAATGATTTATTAAAAGAATATCATAGTAAAAAAAAGTATTTGAAATATTTCAGATAATTATTTTAACTTTTCAAATACTTTTTTTATATTATCATGAATTACTAAATTTGCTTTATAATCATATGGTGTTTCACTATTATTAATAATTACAAAATTTTTACCTTTAAATAAATTTAACATTTGATTAGCAGGATATACAAGTAATGAAGAACCTGCCACTATTAACAAGTCTGCATTACTTATTGATTTAACTGCATTATTCATTGTATCTTCATTTAACATTTCACCATAAAGTACAACATTTGGTTTAATATATCCACCACAACTACATTTTGGTATTCCACTACTATTAAATATGTATTCTGCTGAATAACTCTTTTTACATTTTAAGCAATAATTTTCATATACACTACCATGTAATTCATATACATTTTTAATTCCTGATAATTTATGTAGTCCATCTATATTTTGAGTTATAACTGCTTTTAATTTTCCTTTGTCTTCTAACTTTTTTAAGTATTTATGAAGTGTACTTGGTTTTGCTCCTAGTGGATTCATATATGTTCTATAAAATTCATAAAAATCAATAGGACTATAATAAAACATATTACTACTAAGCATTTCTTCTGCATTATATTTAGTCTTCATATTATAAATTCCATCTTTACTTCTAAAATCTTTTATACCACAATCTGTAGATGTACCTGCCCCATCAAAAAATACTATATTATTAGATTCATCAATCATTTTTTGTAATTCAGATATTTTATTCATATTAATCACTCTCTATATACATTATATCATTAAACATTAAAAATTTAGTTATTTTACATATAAAAAATATTTACTTATTCATATTATATATTGATAGCAACTATTGTTATCAAATATTTCACCTATAATGAAGCAAACATTATGAAAGGAGAAATATGAAAAAAGGAAAAAATATTATAATTATTTTGTGCTTTGTATCAATACTAATAATGTCAGTAGGTTACTCTACTTTTGCAACTGAAATTAAAATAGATGGTAATGCAGAAATCACTGGAGTATGGGATGTTAAAGTTTCTAATGTAGAAATTGAAAGTAAAAGTGATACAGCAAGTAGTAATACTCCTATTTTCACAGATGATACTATAACATTTGATGCTAAATTAAATAAACCAGGGGACTATATAAAATATAAAATAACAGTTAAAAATGCAGGGACTATTGATGCTATTTTAAGTAATGTATTATGTATTTCAGATGACGAAAATGGTTCTAGTCAAATATTATATGAAACTACTAATTTAAAAAGTGAATTATTATCAGGAAATACAACTACATTTAATATAACAATTACATATGATAAAAATACATCTAGTATGCCAGATATAAAAACTAAAAAATATACTGGGATAATTGAATATGAGCAAATGTAAACTAAAAATATATTTTAAATATATAAAATCAACAACTAATAAAGAAAAAGTATATAATTCATTTTCACAATATAATTTACTTTAATATATATTATAAAAGTTAAGAATAAAGGTATTATAATTTTAACATTTTTATATTTAATTTTAACTATTATATTACTTTGTTATAACTCTAAAATTTATACTAATATTATAAATCCTATATTTTTTACATTAATATCAATTTATTTAATTTATTATAATAAAAATAATTATTTGTATAGTAATGATAAAAAATATTTATTCTTTACAATAATAATTTCTATCATATCATCAATTATATATTTCTATTTAGGATTTATATTTGGATTTAATAATAATCCATTTAGTCATAAATTATATAAAATAATATTAAATATATTAATTTATATAATACCAGTTATAGGTATAGAATTAATTAGATTTACTACTATAAATAAAAATAGATATAATAAACAAATTATAATTTTTATAACAATATTATTAACACTACTTGAAATAAAATATAATTTATTTATCAATAGTAATTTAAGATTAATATATAAATATATATGTTCTAATATAATACCTTTAATATTTAAAAATGTGTTATATACTTATATAGATAAAATATCATTTTATCCACTTTCTTTATTATTTAGTATTGTTGATAACATTTTAATTTTATTATTACCTATATTACCTAATTTAAATTGGTTTATAAATGGTAGTACAAATATTATAAAATATTCTATTATTTATGGATTATTTAATTTTAAATATGATAATAAAACTATAATAAAAATTAAATCATTTTTTAAATTAAAATATATTTTAAAATTATTATTAATAATTTTGTTTGTTTGCTTTATAGCTGGAATATTCAAATATAAAATAATTGCTATTTTATCAAATAGTATGGATCCCATATTTAATAAAGGTGATATTGTAATATATAAAAAATTAAATGATAATGAATTAAATAATTTAAATATTAATTCAATAATTGTATACAATGTAGATGATAGATTAATTGTTCACAGAATTGTTAAAAAAATTAAATCAAATAATAATATAGAATATATAACTAAGGGAGATGCTAATAATACAGCAGATTATAAAAAAGTATCTACTATGCAAATTAAAGGACAATATATATTTCATATTAAATATTTAGGTTATCCATCTATCTTATTAAATAAATTTTTTAATTATAATTAAGTGAGTGCTATGAAAAAAAATAATTTAAATAAAATAATGTTATTATTAAGTATATTATTTTTCATAATTGGTACTTATTTAATAATAGTAAATATTATTAATAATGGTAGTAATACAAATTATAAAATAATAAGAAATAGTGATTTTAAAATATATTTAAAAGATAATAAGTTTTATGAAAATAATATTCTTAATATAAATAATAAATATGACTATTATGCTAGTAAATCAATAGATAAAATTAAAATAAATTTTAATTATAAATTTAATTCAAATAAAACAATTAATATAAAATATAAATATAATATTACTTCACAAATAGTTAGTAATATTGATAATGAAGATAAATTAATATGGAATAAAAATTATAATTTAAAAGAAGCAAAAGAATATGAAATTAATTCAAATACGTTTAATATAAATGATAGTATAGATATAGATTATAATTATTATAATTTGTATGCAAAAGAATATGATGAAGAATATAGAATTAAAACTAATCAAATATTAAAAATATATTTAAATGTTACATTTAAAACTAATTTAAATAATAAAGAATATAGTGATTGTATAGAAATTGATATACCACTTACAAATACATATACAAGTATAACTAATAATTATGAAAAAAATACTATTTATAAAATTGAAAAAGATAATAATTATATAAACTATATTATTGGTAGTAGTTTTATATTAATAAGTATTTTAATTATATTTGTAATACTTTTAAAGAAAGAAAATAAATCTAATAAAAATATTAATTTAAAAAAATATAAAGATATTATAATTATAGTAAAGAATAAACCTAATATAGATAATTTAAATTATTTATTTGTTGAATCATTTGATAATTTAATAGAATTAGCTATAATTAATAATACTAAAATAATTTTATATAAAAATAAGAAAGAAACTAATTTCTATATTATATTAAATAACTATGTATATATTTATACTAGTTCATAGAAATTAGTTTTTCTTTATATAATAATTTGTCATAAATGCCCATTATTCTGTCATTAAATGTTATTGATTTATTTTTAAACTTATCATATAATAAACGTTAATAAGGAAAATATGCTTATGATGAAAGAAGGTTGATTATGAAAGATAAAATAGAAGTAAATTTACAAAGTAGTATTAGAATTAAAGATAAGAATACCATTTATTTTGATCCTTTTAAAATTAGTGATGAAAGACACGATGCTGATATGATATTAATTACACATGATCATTTTGATCACTTAGATATTGATTCTATTAATAATTTAATACATGATGAAACACTAGTAGTTGTACCAAATAGTATTATGGGTGAATGTATAGATAAAGGTATTCCTGCTAATCAATTAGTAAGTGTAATTCCAAATAAAAAATATAATATTTTAGGTTATTTAATTGATACAATACCAAGTTATAATATAAATAAAAAATTTCATCCAAAAGATAAAAATTATGTTGGATATATAATTACAATTAATGATGAAAAGATATATGTATCTGGAGATACTGATATGACAAGTGAAAACAAAAATGTTAAATGTGATATTGCACTTGTACCTATTGGTGGAACTTATACAATGGATTATACGGAAGCAGCTGAGTTAATTAATACAATTAAACCTAAAACTGTAATTCCAACTCACTATAAAACTATTGTTGGAAGTGATGAAGATGCTAAAAAATTTAGTGAATTACTTGATAAAAATATTGAATGTATAATTAAATATTAAGGATATTATGAAAGTTATACATACATTAGATCCAATATATGATAAAGATTCAAAAATATTAATTCTTGGTAGTATGCCATCTGTTAAATCTCGTGAAATAGGATTTTATTATGCTCATCCAAGAAATAGATTTTGGAGTGTCCTTAAAAAAATTTATAATGAAAATAATTTAGAAACAATAGATGATAAAATTAACTTTTTACATTCACATCATATAGCTTTATTTGATGTACTTGAAAGTTGTGATATTAATTCTTCTAAAGATTCATCAATTAAAAATATAGTTGTTAATGATTTATCACAAATACTTAATAATTCACAAATTAAAGTAATTTTTACTACAGGTAAAACAGCATACAATTTATATAATAAATATACTTATCCAAAAACTAATATTAAAGCAATTTACTTACCTAGTACTAGTCCTGCTAATAGCCCAAAAGGTATAGATGAATTATTAGAAAAAGAATATAGTAAGATAAAGGAATATACAGATTTATAATTCCTTTTTTATATTTATTTAAATTGTTAATAAGTTGTGAAAATAACTAACAAAAATTTCCATCAATTTATGCAAACAAATGTTTACATTTATGATTTGTTTTGCTATAATTATTTTGGTGATAAAAATGGACTTAAAAGAAAAGCTTATTATACTAGCAGATAGTGCTAAATATGATGCATCTTGTTCATCAAGCGGAAGTACTAGAAAAAATAATGGTGGCATTGGTAATGCTTCTGTAAGTGGAATATGTCATTCTTTTACTAGTGATGGAAGATGTATTTCTCTTCTTAAAATTCTTATGACTAATTGTTGTATTTTTGATTGTAAATATTGTATAAATAGAAGAAGTAATAATGTTAAAAGAGCAATATTTACAAAAGAAGAAATATGCAGTATTACTATGAATTTTTATAGAAGAAATTATATAGAAGGTTTATTTTTAAGTTCAGGTATTATTAAAAGTCCAGATTACACAATGACTCTATTAATTGAAACAATTGAAATGCTTAGAAACAAATATCATTTTGGTGGATACATTCATTGTAAAGCAATACCCGGTGCTAGTGAAAACTTATTAAAGAAATTAGGTAGTCTTGTAGATAGATTAAGTGCAAATATTGAACTTCCTACAAACGAAGGATTAAAATTACTTGCTCAAAATAAAGATGCTAATAAAATAGAAAAAATAATGTCTTATGTTAAAGATAATAGAAGTTCAAAGTTTGTTCCAGCTGGTCAAAGCACTCAAATGATAATTGGTGCTACTAAAGAAAGTGATTTAGATATAATGACTAGAAGTAGTAATGTTTATAATAACTATAAACTAAAAAGAGTATTTTATTCAGCATACATCCCAGTCAATAAAGATAAAATGCTACCTACTCTAGAAGTTCCACCATTAAAAAGAGAAAATAGATTATATCAAGCAGACTGGCTACTTAGATATTATAATTTTAAAGTGAGTGACTTATTAAGTAAAGATAATCCCAATTTTAATTTACTTTTAGACCCAAAAGCAGATTGGGCACTTAGACATATAAATGAATTTCCAAAAGAAATAAATACTTGTTCATATTATGATTTATTAAAAGTACCTGGTATTGGTGTTACTTCTGCTAAAAGAATTATAGAATCAAGAAAATTGTTTAAAATAAAATTTGATGATTTAAAAAGAATGGGAATAGTTTTAAAAAGAGCTAAATATTTTATAACTTGTAGTGGTAAATATTTTATTGATAAAGATAATATTAATTCTTCATTTATAGAAAGAAATTTATTACTTGAAGATAATACAAATAAAACCACTATAGAACAATTAACATTATTTTAAATGAAAAATAAATCAGTATATTTATATGATGGTAGTTTTATAAATTTATTAAATTTAATTTATAAACTATATCAAAATAAAATTATTCCCCTAGATATTAAAGACTATAATTATCAAGTTAATTTAATTGATAATGTTATAAATTTAAATATAGAAAGTGATGAAAAAATAATAGATAAAATAATTAGTAATTTAGGACTTCCTATATTTAATACAATATATAAATTATATTTATCAAATAATGATGATAAAGAATTATTAATGTTTTATTTTTTTGGTTATAGTATCAAATATAAAAATAAAATATTTAATTTAAGAAATAATGAAATAATTACAAAAGTATTAAAAATAACTAAACATATAGGTAGTGAAAATCATAAATACAAAGGATTCTTAAGATTTAAAGAATTAAATAATAATGTTTTATATGCAGAAATATCACCTGATGATAATATACTTCCATTACTTGTTAACCATTTTAAAGAAAGACTTAAAAATGAACTATGGATAATTAAAGATACTAAAAGAAATATTATGGCTATTTATGATAAAATTAATGTTTATATAATTAATGCGAATGATATTGATATTAATATAAAAGATTACTCTAATAGTGAAAAACAAATACAAGATTTATGGAAAACATTTTATAAAACAGTATCTATTAAAGAAAGAAGAAATGATAGATGTAGAATAAATTTTATGCCTAAAAAATATTGGAAATATATAATAGAAATAGGAGATGGAAATGAAAAAAGTAGTTAATGGTAATATATTAAGAGATAAAATGAATGAAGCAATTGATTTACTATGTGATACAGTTAAAACTACACTTGGTCCAAAAGGAAGCAATGTTATTATTGATCACTCTGCATTTAGTCCATTTATTACAAATGATGGTGTTACGATTGCTAATAACATTGAAAGTGAAGATGAAGTTATTAATACTATTTTAAATTTAGCAAAAGAATCTTCAATAAATACAAATGATTTAGTTGGAGATGGAACAACTACTACCCTAGTATTATTACAAAGTATATATAAAAATGGAATTAAAGAATTAAATAATATAAGTCCAATTATATTAAAAGATGAATTATTTTCATCTCTTGAAAATATAACTAATTTATTAAAGAGTATTTCATTTAAAGCTAATAAAAAAGAATTATTAAGTATTGCTACTACTTCTTCTAATTCTTCTACAATTGGTAAAATAGTTAGTGATGTATACTCTAAAGTTAATAATAAAAATATGATTAAAGTTACTGAAAGTGATAATGAAAAAACAAATATTATATATAAAAAAGGATATATTATAGATTCACTTTTATCTTCTGCTTATTTTCTAAAAGACTTACCAAGTGTTAGTTTAAATAATGCTTATGTTTTAATAGTAAATGATTACTTAGATAATGTTGATGATATAGCAAATATATTAAATGAAGTAATTAAAACTAAAACTCCATTAATACTTCTTTCAGAAGATTATAGTGATATGTTTACAGAAGAAATCATTAGTTTAAATATGCAAGGAATATTAAATGCATATTTATTAAAACACCCTGGTTATGGATTTGAAAAAATTGTTACATTAGAAGATATTGCTTTAATTACAAATGCTAGTATTACAAATAAAGAAAATATTAAATTAAATCATTTAGGTAAAATTGATAATGTAACTATAAATAATAATGAAATAATATTTAATTTTAAAGAAAATGATAAAATTAATAAAAAAATAAATGAAATAAAAAAGTTAGAAAGTAATGACTTTAATAATAAAAGATTATCTATGCTTACATCTATGAGTGTTGAAATACAAGTTGGTGGTTTTACAACAACTGAAAAAAGAGAAAAGAAACTGAGATATGATGACGCGATATGTGCTGTATTTTCTTCATCAAATGGAATACTTTTAGGAAGTGGAATTAGTTTATATCAAATTAGTGAACAATTAGATGAAAGTACTATAGCAAATAAAATATTAAAAACATCTCTTAAAAGTCCATTTGAACAAATTATTTTAAATGCAGGACTTGATGAAAATAAAATTATTAGTGAAATTAAAAAATCTAATTATAAAAAAGTATATAACATATTAAAAGAAAAATATGAAAGTATAGATAATACTAGTGTAATTGATACTTATGATGTCGTTATTAATTCACTTAAAAATGCTATATCAATATCATCTATGTTACTTACAACAACTAGTTTAGTAATAAATGAATATCAAAATAATTTAAATGAGTTAAAAGAATATGGTAATATTTAAATAAATTAGTAGTTTTTATCCATAATATTAATGGTGATATTATGAAATACAAAAGTATATGGTTAGATAATGATTTAAATAAAAATATTCATAGTCTTGATAAAGATATTTCTTTAGATGTATTAATTATTGGTGGTGGCCTTAGTGGACTTAATACACTTTATCATTTAAAAGATACAAATCTTAATGCTGCACTTGTTGATGCGTCATTAGTTGGTAGTGGTGTTAGTGGTCACTCTACTGGTAAAATAACTTATTTACAAGAATTAATATATCAAGATCTAACTAAAACTTATAATAAAAATGTTGCTAAAAAATATTATCAAAGTCAAATTACAGGACTTAATAATCTTGTAAAAACAATTCTAAAAGAAAAAATAAAATGTGATTTAGATAAAGTAGATTCTTATGTTTTTACAACTAATAAAGATGAAATTAAAAATATTAGAACTGAAAAAGAAATACTTGAAAGCTTTAATGTTAAAGTAGAAGAAAGATTTGGTAATATTGAAAATTTAAATAGTACTTATTCTATTAAAGTAAGTGATACTTATGTATTTCATCCTGTTAAATATTTATATGCTCTTAAAAATATATGTTTAAAAGCAAAAAAAGAAATTTATGAAAATACTAAAATCATTAATATTGAAAAAAGTGATAATGAATATATTTGTAAGACTGATAAATATACTATAACTGCTAAAAAGGTAGTCTTTGCAGGACACTACCCTTTCTTTACTATTCCTTTTTTATCTCCACTTAAATTTAACATAGAAAAATCATATATTACAGCTTCTCTTAGTAAATATAAAAAATATTCATTAATTACTTCTAAAAATCCTTGTAAATCTATAAGATTTCATAAAGATAAAAATGAATATAAAATATTTTTGACCAATTCAAATAAAATTTGTAATGAATTAGATGAAAAAAAGAATTTTGATAATTTAATTAACAAATCACATTCATTAAACTTAAATCCAGAATATATTTGGAAAAATGATGATATTATGTCAGTTGATAAGCTACCATATATAGGAAGATTAGAAAGTGACAATGATAACTTTTTAATTGCTACTGCTTATAATACTTGGGGAATGATTAATTCTTATATTGCTGGTGAAATTATAAGTGATATTATTTTAAATAAACACATTCAATTTGAAAATTTATTTAACCCACTTAGAATAAAAGGATTAAGTGCATTACCAAAGTATGCAGATAATATATTTAGTAATATGAAAGGATTTGCTAAGAGCAAAATTCAAAGAAATAAAAATTGGTATTCAAATAATGTAAAAATTAAAAATATAAATGGTATTAATGTAGGAATATATAAAGAGAATAATAAAACTTATAAAGTTAATACAAAATGTCCACATTTAGGTTGTAGTTTAATATTTAATGAAAAAGAAAAGACATGGGATTGTCCATGTCATGCTTCAAGATTTGATATAAATGGTAAATGTATAAAAGGACCTAGTAAATATAATATTAGTTATAAAGAATAAATTATTTAACTTCACTTATAAATATTGGTTGTCTTAAATGATTAGATTTTGTTCTTTCTAAATATTTAACTTTACATTTATATTTAGGATTAATATAAGTATTTTCTTCATTATAATCTTCAAATGGGCTTTTAGTAGATTTTAATTTTTTTAATTTTTGATAAAGTTCTTTTTTCTTTGCCATACTAACTTTACCTATAAATTCAAATCTTTTATTTTTTATTTCACCTAAAACTAATGAAATAACATTACTATTCTTTTTTTCATTATAACCACAAATATAAAAATTACCACTTTTTAAATTTTTAATTTTAATCCAATTATAATTTCTATCATTTATTATATATTTACTATCTTTCTTTTTAGCAATTATTCCTTCTAATCCAAGCTTAACTACTTTTTTAAATAAATCAATTCCAGTTTCTTCTATATATTTATTTTTAATAAATACATCATTATCTTTATATTTACTAAGTATTTCTTTTCTCTTCATTAAATCTAAATTAGTTAAATCTTTATTTTCATAAAGTATATCAAAACATACAAACTCTACTTTCATTTCTTTACTATAAGTTTTAATAGTGTTTTCATTTTTTAATCTAAATCTTTCTTGAAGTTTTTGAAATGATGGTTTATTATTATCAAATACTACTATTTCACCATCAAATATTACATTTTTATTAACAATATTTTTAATTGATTGAAGTTCTGGATATAGATGTGTAATATCATAATAATTTCTACTTTTAATTATAACTTTTTTTGGACTTGCGAATACTAATGCTCTTTGACCATCAAATTTAAGTTCAAATATATAATCTTTTGAGTTAAATGGTTTTTCTATTTCTTTAAGCAACATTGGAGAGAATTTTTTATTTTTCCATATATTCATTATTTCTGTTTTAAACTTTTTTCAAGTGCTTCAAATAAATCACTAACACTTTGTTTTTTACCTTTCCTTACACTCTTTACTTTTTTACCATTTAACTTATCTTTAATAGCTTCTTTTATATTATTTTGGTATTCATCTTGATATTTATTTGGTTCAAATTTACTACTTCTTTGTTCAATTAATTTAATTGCTAAATCAAGTTCTTTTGGATCTACTTTTTCATCTATTTCTTCATCTGGCATAAATACTTCTTCATGAAAAAATAATGTAGTCATAATAATACCATGTTTAGTAAATCTTAATATACAATAATAAAATTTACTACCAATAACAGTTTTAGCAAGTGCTACTTTTTTTACTTTTTTAAGTGCTTCACAAAAAAGATTATAAGCTTTAGAAGATTTTTCTGTTTCTAAAATATAACTTTTTTCATAATATACAGGATCTATTTGTGATATATCAACAAAAGATACTATTTCTATTTCTTTTTCATTTTCAGGTTTTAATTTTGATAATTCTTCTTTATTAAATATAATATATTTATCTTTTTCATATTCATATCCCTTAATAATATCTTTTTCTTTTAAATCACTTTTACAATGTGTACAATATTTTATATATTTAACTCTATTCATACACTTCTTATGCAATTGATTAAAAGATGTATCATTATTTCTAATTAATGGATTCATTATTATAGGAATATTAACAAGTCCAAAAGAAATATTACTATGTACATTTGGCATAATCTTCACCATTTTTATTATTCTCATAATGAGCTTAATTATACTTGAAGAAAATAAAAAAGTTAAACACTTATTAAAAGCATTTAAGATATAAAACCACAGTAAAGGCTCTTATCCTTCACTGCTTTCATTATAAAAGATAATGATTTAAAAGTCAAATTATAATTAAAGCTATTAACAATTTTGTTAATAGCTTATTATTTTATTCATCTCTATTTAATATAGACATTTTATCTTCTGAAATTAACATATAATATCCATAATCTGGATTAAATGCTGTAACATATGAAATATCTTTTTCACGATCATTAATAACTAGTAATTCTGATACATCAGATAATAAATATTTTTTCATTCCATCTTTTATATTATTCATAAATGTATTTTCATTTGTTATATCTTCTTTTTTAATATATTTATAGAATAAGAATGGATTAGTATTATCTATATAATCTATATATGCAAGAACAAAATAATCTTTTTCTTCCATTATAATATAGTCATATAAATATTCACATTCAAATTCAATAGAATATTTTGTATTTAAATTAGTTAATACTAAATTAGAGTCATCATTAACTTCTAATTTAAAATTATAATTTTCTTCACTAATATTTGCTTCAGCATTTGAATCACTATTTTGATTATTTAGAATTTGTCTAGTATGTTTAATATAATAATCTTCATAATTATCTGTTATTAAAGAATAATTGTCTAATTTATAACTATCAAATGTATATTCATCACCCATTTTAGATCCAGTACTAGTAGTGCCAACTAAAAATACTAAATATAAAACTATACTTATACATGCTAATAAAATTACAGTCTTCTTTTTAGGTGTACTATCTATATCTTTAACATAAGGAATCATATTTAATAATTCTGCTGCTGCCATTAATATAGTAAAAATAACACTAATTGCTGAAATAATTGAAGTTGTTTCAACTGTTGATGTAACTGGTGCAATTAATGATAAATATATTGAAAAATCCCAAAATGCATGTAATAATATAACACTCCAAATATTTTTTGTTTTGTAATAAATTATACCAAACATAATTCCAGTTCCAGCTGCTCCTATAACTTGTGTTATTGTTGATATAAGATCTTGACCATATAGTACATTAGAAAAATGCAAAACCCCAAAAATAAGTCCACTGACTATTATAGAATACCAAACACCCTTTTTAGTATCACCGAATCGTTCTAAAAATTCATTTAATAACCATCCACGGCATAAAAATTCTTCAGCTACACCAATAAAAAAGCAACCTATAATTAAATTAATAATTGAAAGTCCACCATGCATTATTCCATTTAAGCCACCTGCTAGAAGTATAATTAAAACTCCACCAATTATATAATAAATTCCATAAAATAAACCTTTTGTAATTTTTTCACTTTTTTGAGTAAATACATAAGAATTTTTAAATATTAACATTACTATTAATACTAATAATGCTAATATTGCTTCAGTTATAACTAAATTTCCTTGTGGATAATATGCTAAAGAATTCAATATTATTGTTGATCCATAACCCCAAATAATTAGCTCTGTTATTATAAAAAAAGCTATTAACATAAATATAGTATATAAAACTATATTTGGTTTTTTCTTCTCTTTTCCATCCATAAAAATTAATTTCCTTCCTTCATTTGATTTTCATTTAAAGATTCAATAGGTACTTGTACTTCTACTCCTGAATAAGTACAAGTAGCTGTTCCATCATTATTATCAACACAATTTTCAAGATTTTGAATTAAATATAATCCAGATATACCTAAAACTAAAATAATTATACAAATAATACCTATAATAATTCCTGCTAATGATAAACCTTTAGCTTCTTTAAAAGCAATAAATCCTAATATTACACCAACTATTGCAAAAAATAATCCTATAATTGATAAAATTAAAATATTACTACTACCTGCAAATAAAAATGGAAATATAGATAATATTGATAAAACTAATGATAGAATTGCTAATGTTTTCTTTTTTATAGATATTCCTCCTTTCAAAACAAGAAGATGATAGATTAATTAAGAAAATATAACAAATTTTATAAATTATTTCTGCTACCTACTATCTTCATTATAATTATATCTTTTTATCAAATAATTGTCCATAAAAAAATAATCTAGAAATTCTAAATTATTTTTTATTATTTTTCTTTAATAAATCTCTTATTTCTTCAAGTAATAAAACTTCATCACTTTTTTTAGGTTCTTCTTTTTTCTCTTCTACTTTTTCTTTTATAAAGAATCCATTGATTAATTTAACAAATATAAATACACAAAATGCAACTATTAAAAAATCTATAACATTTTGAATAAATGATCCATATTTAATTACTGCACTACCAACAGTAATACTTAAATTTGAAAAATCATGTCCACCTATTATTATCCCTACTATTGGCATTAAAATATCATCAACAAGAGAAGAAACTATTGTTCCAAAAGCACCACCTATAATAACTCCAACAGCTAAGTCTAATACATTACCTCTTTTAATAAATGTTTTAAACTCATTAATAAATCCTTTTGATTTTTTTAATTCTTCTTTAATATTAGCTTTTTTCATTACTACACCTCTTTCAAAAAAATTATAACATATTTTAAAATATAAGTATAATAGTTCCAATAATTATTGAAGATAAACCAATAATTTCTTTTTTATAAATTTTCTCTTTTAATAAAATACATGAAAATATAACAGTAAATACTATATTTAATTTTTCAATTGGAAATACTAAACTAGCTTCTCCTTTTTGTAATGCAGCATAATAGCATAACCAAGAAAGTCCAGTTGTTAAACCAGATAATATAATATATTTAATATCATTTAATTTTAACTTTTTATAATCTTTATATTTCTTAGTAAATAATACATATAACCATATCAAAATAAATACAATAAAAGTTCTAATTAATGTTGATAATATAGTATTAATTTTATCTAAGCCAATTTTACCAAATATAGTTGTAGTACTTGTAAATATTGCAGTTAAAATAGCATAAATTAACCATTTGTTATCTTTTTCTTTACTATCTTTTTTATTCATTATGAATGTACCACCAATTATTAAAATACTTGATATTATTTTTACTAATGTTATTTTTTCACTTAAAAATATTGATGATAATAAAAGTGTTATGACTATACTAGTTTTATCAATAGATGCTACATTATTAACATTACCAAGTTTTAATGCTTTAAAATAAAATATCCAAAGTAATGTTGTAGATATACCAGATAAAATTAAAAATATAAATGTTTTCATATTAATGTTAGTAACTTCAACAAATAAATTTTTAAACATTACTAAAATTAAGAAAAATATAAGTATTACAATTGTTCTTAGAGAAGATGAGAAACTAGAATCAATATCACTAACTGACATTTTAGCAAATACAGCAGTTATTCCTGCAAAAAAAGACGCAAGTAATGCATATATTATCCACATATTATTCACCAATATTATTATTAACAAATTTACTTATCTTTACACTTAAAATAGTTAAAAAATTCATTTTATAGTGTTAGAGTGATATAATTTTTATAAGGGTGATTTTATGTTTAAATATGAAACTGATTCAAGAAAAGTAGAAAAAGGACAAATTTTTGTTGCGATTAAAGGACTTACAGTAGATGGACATGACTTTATTAATTCAGCAATAGAAAAAGGTGCTAGTAAAATAATAAGCGAAAAAGATTTAGATATAAATGTACCATATTTAAAAGTTAAAGATACTAGTGAATATTTAAAAGAAACATTAAAAAAAGAATATGGAAAAGAAATTAATAAATTAAAATTAATTGGTGTTACAGGTACTAATGGTAAAACTACTAGTTGTTATCTTATTTATCAAATGTTATTAAATTTAGGTGTAAATTCAGCTTATATTGGAACGCTTGGATATTATCATAAAGATGAATTTATAGAACTTAATAATACAACACCAGATATATTAACTATTTATAAACTACTTATGCATGCTAAAGAAAGTGGTTGTGAAAGTGTAGTTATGGAAGTTAGTTCCCAAGCATTATCATATGATAGATTAAATGGAATAAATTTTTCAATAATAGCATTTACTAATTTAACAGAAGACCATTTAGATTATCATAAGACTATGGAAAATTATTTAAAAGCTAAACTTTTAATATTAGATCACTTAAAAGATGATGCAATTATTATTGCTAATAAAGATGATAAAAATTATACTAAGTTCAAAAAAGATAATCACAAGTTCTTAACATTTGGATACAAAGCAGATTATGAAATAATTGATTTTAAAACAAGTCCAAATGATACAGATTTAACATTTAAATTTGATGGGTGTGAATATAATGTTAATGTTCCACTAACAAGTAAATTTAATGTTTATAATTATCTTACAATGTTATCAATTGTTAATAATTATGGCTTTGATATTGATAAAATAATTAACAAAACTAAAAATTTAAAACAACCAAAAGGTAGATGTGAATCATATAAAGTTAATAATGGAACTGCAATTATCGATTATGCACATACACCAGATGCAGTTGAAAAAGTAATTAATGCATACCTTGAACTTAAAAAGAATAGAATTATTACACTAATTGGTTGTGGTGGGGATAGAGATCCTAAAAAAAGACCAATTATGGGAGAAATAGCTACAAGACTTAGTGACTATGTTATTTTAACAAGTGATAATCCTAGAACTGAAGATCCACAAGCAATAATTGATGATATAATTAAAGGAATTAAAAAAGATAATTATGAAGTTGTTGTTGATAGAAAAGAAGCAATAAAAAAAGCAATTGATTTAATGGAAAAAGATGATATATTATTAATACTTGGTAAAGGTCATGAAAATTATCAAATAATTGGAAAAACTAAACATCATTTAGATGATAGTGAAGAAGTATTAAATTATAAAAAATAATTTTACTTCTTTTTTATTTACAAAAAAATAAGAATATACATAAATCGTATATTCTTATAAAAATATTTAATACTAATAAATAGTTAAAAGAGTGTATGTAGTAAGGTAGGAATAACTCTTTTATTAAATATCTTCTATGTAAAACATTTTATTTACTTCATGTACTTTTTTATAACTATTACTATATCACTTCTCCTTTCTTAATATTAATTTTACTTTTCAATTGTTAATAAATTGTGAAAATCAAGTATATTTTTTTAAAAAGTGTAAACTAAAAAGGTAATAAATTAATATTACCTTTTTATTCCCATTTCCAATCTCTTATTTCAGGCATATCTTCGCCATATTCATGTATATATTCTTTATGTTCAATTAATTTATCTTTACACCATTCCATTAAATGACTTCTCTTATCACCTAGTTGTGGTAAATATTTAAGAGCATCCATTACTAAATGATATCTATCTAATTTATTTTGTACTTTCATATCAAATGTTGTAGTAATTGTTCCTTCTTCAATATAACCATGAACATGTATATTCTTATTTGTTCTCTTATATGATAGTTGATGTATTAAATGTGGATAACCATGGAATGCAAATATAACAGGTTTATTTTTAGTAAATAAACTATCAAATTCACTGTTATCAAGTCCATGTGGATGATTATCTGGGCTTACTAATTTCATTAAGTCAACTACATTTACAAATCTAATTTTTAAATCTTTAAAGTTTTCTCTTAATATTTTAGTTGCTGCTAGGGCTTCAACTGTTGGAGTTTCACCAGCACATGCCATAACTAAATCAACTTCATCATTTTCATCATTACTAGCAAATTCCCATCTACCAAGTCCTTTAGTACAATGCTTTATTGCTTCATCCATTGTAAGCCATTGTGGTCTTGGATGTTTTGATGCAACTATTACATTAATATAATTTTTACTTCTAATACAATGATCAAAACATGAAAGTAATGTATTAGTATCTGGTGGTAAATATATTCTTACTGTATCTGCTTTTTTAGTAACTAAATGATTTAAGAATCCTGGATCTTGATGAGTAAATCCATTATGATCTTGTTGCCATACATAAGAAGCTAGGATGTAATTTAATGATGCTATTGGTCTTCTCCATGGTAACTCTTTAGTAACTTTTAACCATTTAGCATGTTGTGATGCCATTGAATCAACTATTCTAATAAATGCTTCATAACTATGGAAGAATCCATGTCTACCAGTAAGTAAATATCCTTCTAACATACCTTCACATAAATGTTCAGATAAAACTGAATCTATTACTCTTCCACTACTACTTAAATATTCATCACTATCATATGTAATTCCATTCCATTGTCTATTTGTAACTTCAAATACATGATTTAATCTATTAGAAAGTGCTTCATCTGGTCCAAATATTCTAAAATTCTTCTTATCTTCATTTAATTTAATAATATCTCTTACAAATTTACCAAGTTCCATCATATCTTGAGTTACTACTTCACCTGGTTTTTCTATATTAATAGCATAATTTCTAAAATCAGGAATATTTAATTCTTCTAATATTTTTCCACCATTAGCATGTGGATTCATTCCCATTCTTCTATTTCCAACTGGAGCTAAAGCTTTAAGTTCATTTATTAATTTACCATTTTCATCAAATAATTCTTCTGGTTTATAACTTCTTAACCATGCTTCTAAAACAGAAACATTATCAGGATGAGATTTATCTACTAAAAGTGGTACTTGATGTGATCTAAAACTTCCTTCTACTTCTTTATTATCAACCATTTTAGGTCCTGTCCAACCTTTTGGTGTTTTTAATATTATCATAGGAAATACGGCTCTTTTATTAAGTCTTGTTTTTGATTTAATTTCTTGTATTTCTTGAATACATTTATCTAATGTTTTAGCCATAGTTTCATGATATTTCATAATAGTATTTTCATAAACTATATATGGTTTCCATCCACAACCTTCAAAAAATTTAATTAATTCTTCTTCTGGCATTCTAGCAAATATAGTAGGATTTGCAATTTTAAATCCATTTAAATGAAGTATTGGTAAAACTACACCATCAGTAAGTGGATTTATTATTTTATTTAAGTGCCATGATGCTGCAAGTGGACCTGTTTCAGCTTCACCATCTCCAACAACACATGCAGCTATTAAACTAGGATTATCTAAAACTGCTCCAAAAGCATGTGAAAGACTATATCCAAGTTCTCCACCTTCATTAATACTACCTGGTGTTTCAGGAGCTACATGTGAAGATATACCACCTGGAAAACTAAATTGTTTAAATAATTTTCTTAGTCCTGCTTCATCTTCTGTGATATTTGGATAAATTTCACTATAACTTCCTTCTAAATAAGTATTAGATACAATTGCTTGTCCACCATGACCTGGACCTGAAACATATATCATATCTAAATCATATTTTTTAATTATTCTATTTAAATGAACATATACAAAATTTTGTCCTGGAGCTGTACCCCAATGACCTACAACATTTGGTTTAATATGTTCTAATTTTAATGGTTCTTTTAATAATGGATTATCTTTTAGATATAATTGACCTAATGATAAATAATTAGCAGCTCTAAAATATGCATCCATCTTTTCTAGTTCTTCCATACCTTCCTCCTTATTCTTTATATATTTATTCTACCATTTTTTATAAACAAAAAAAAGAGTTTATAGTACTCTTTCACATAAATCTTCATACTTACTACCATGTGGAGTAATAACAAATTGTCTAGTATTTTCATCTACAATTTTAATTTTAATATCTAATCTATTTTTAGGTAAGATATCTTCAATTAAATCAGACCATTCAATTATACATACACCTTTTTTAGTAAAATATTCTTCAATTCCTAAATCTTGTTTAACATCACTTAAACGATAAACATCCATATGGAACAATTTCATTTCTCCACCTTCATACTCTTTTATTATATTAAAAGTTGGAGAAGTAATATTATCAGTTATTCCAAGTGCCAAAGCAAAAGCCTTAGCAAAAACAGTTTTACCGCTTCCTAAGTCTCCTTCTAAACATATTACCATATTAGGAAATTTTTCTGATTCAATATTTTGTGCTAATTCTATTGTTTCATCCTCATCGTAAGCTGTTATTTTGTATTGCATTATCATCACCATTATCATTGTATCATTATTATAAAAACTTATACAAGTTTTTTTGTATAATTTACATTTTTTTGTTAACTCAAAGTAATTTAATTTATCATTTATCTAGTTAACTAGTCTATACATAAGACAAATGTCTTTCATACAATAGTCTAGAAAGGGTGATAAAAATGTATTTTGATGAAAATAATAATTATTATGATATTCTAGCTAATGAAGAAAAATATGATATTGATGAATATAATACTACAAAAAATAGTATAAACAATTTTGATATCAATATTGATAGTATTAATTTTGATAGAACAAGTAAACTTTATTCAACTGAAGAAGGGTTTAATAAAGGTAATATGTTTGAAAATTTATATTCTAAATATAAAAATCATGTATATAAACTAAAAGTAAATAATATAAAAGATGAATTATTATATAAAATTCAAATGTATACTTTTGCTATGAAAGATTTAAATTTATATTTAGACTTACATCCAGAAGATAAAGAAATGCTTTTAGAATATCAAAAATTAAGAAAAATGAAAGAAGAATTAAAAAGCAAATATGAAAGAGAATATGGACCACTTTGTGCAAGTGAAGTAACTAGTACAACAAACTTTAATTGGATTAGTAATCCATGGCCATGGGATAAAGGGGGTAATTTATAATGTTTAAATATGAAAAAATGTTAGAATATCCTATTAACGTAAAGAAAAAAGATTTAAAAATGGCAAAACTTCTTGTAGCTCAATTTGGAGGCCCTGATGGTGAACTTTCAGCATCTTTAAGATATTTAACTCAAAGATTTAGTATGCCAGATGACAAAGGTAAAGCACTACTTAGTGATATTGGTACTGAAGAACTTGGGCATGTAGAAATGATTTGTACTATGATTAATCAATTAATAAAGAATGCTACTGTTGATGAATTAAAAAAAGCTGGTTTAGATGCTTGGTATACTGAGCATAATAAAGGTTTATATCCAATGGATGCTAATGGTGTTCCATATACTGCTGCTTATATTCAATCTACAGGTAATCCAATAGTAGATTTACAAGAAGATTTAGCTGCTGAAGAAAAAGCACGAGCAACTTATGAAAATTTAATGGATTTAACTGATGATGAAACGCTTCTAGCGCCACTTAGTTTTTTAAGGCAAAGAGAAGTTGTACATTATGCAAGATTTAAAGAATTATTAGAATATTATAAAAGAAAAGGATATTAAGTTAAGCCTTAATATCTTTTTTTATGAATTTTCTATTACCTAAAAAATAAAGTATAAACATTGTAATTATATCAATAGTTATTCCTTTATATATATTTAAATTAATACCAAGTTCACTATTCATATTATTAAGTACAACTTTATCATTAAATAATGAAAAGTCTAAATAAGGTAAAAATGTATATTCTACAATATTTATATTTATTCCAAAAAATATTTGAGATATTATTAATGAAAATGTTAATGTGAAAATTGATATACCTACACAAAGTGAAACACTTTTAAATTTTGTAGATAAATATAGTGAAAAAACTCCAATAAAATAAGCAGGTATACTATATGCAAAATATTTAATTATATATTTTAAACTAATTGTTTTAGATAATAGAAATGTAACTAATATAATAAGTATTATAGTTAATGTAATATAAATAAATATACTAAACAATTTTGATAAATATATTTTATATCTTTTAACTGGTTTAGTTAAATATTGTCTAAATGTACCATTTTCAATTTCAGAAGATATTATGCCACCAAAAAATATACTTACACTAACACCTATAAAAGGAATTAAATTATATGAAAGATATAGTAAATCATTATCACTTACTTTTTTCATAATAAATAAAGCTATAATGAATATTATTTGTGAAAAAAATAATTTACTTTTTTTAATTTTATTAAATTCATTATTAATTAGTTTTATCATCATTACCTACTAAATCAAAAAATTCTCTTTCTAAATTATTTTTATTTTCATATATTCTATATACATTAATATTATTAAGTATTAGTTCCTTATTTAATTTACTAATTGTATCATCACTTTCATATACTTCTAATTCTTCATTTATACAATAATTATTTAATAATAATTTTGCTTTTGAAAAATCATCTACTTCAAACATAACATTTTTCTTTTGTACATCATTATCTAAATGCTTAATATTTATTATTTCTCCATCATTTATAAATACTATTTTATTACATAAACTTTCTATTTCACTTAACATATGAGAAGATATTATAATTGTTGTATCTTTCATATTTTTTAATATACTTATTATTTTCTTGATTCCAATTGGATCTAATCCATTAGTTGGTTCATCTAATATTAATATTTTAGGTTTGTTTATTAAAGCAGTGGCAATACCGAGTCTTTCTTTCATACCAAGTGAATAAGTTTTTACTTTTTTACCTAAATATTTTTCTAATTCTACAATTCTTACTATTTCTTTTATTTGTTCTTCATCAATATCTTTAAACATAGATTTAAATATTTTTAAATTATTTTTACCTGATAAATTTTTATATAAATCAGGTGATTCAATTAATGTTCCAACCATAGATAAACATTTTTCAAAATCATCTTTTAAATTATACTCATAATAAAATATATCTCCTTCATCATATGAATATAATCCTGTCATTATTTTCATTAAAGTACTTTTCCCCGCACCATTTGGTCCAACTAAGCCAATTATTTCCCCTTCATAAGCATCAAAGCTTATGTTTCTAAGTATCTTTTTTCCATTAATAGATTTACTAACATTTCTAATTTTAATAGATTTTTTCATAAATACTTTCCTTTCTTTTAAAAAAGTATAGTAAATTATGTTTTAACTTTCAAATCAGTAAAATTAAATTATTAACATAAATTTATTAGTAATTTAATAGTTTTTATCTAAAGAAAAATTAACTAATTAACATAAATTTAACACTTAAAAATTAATAATTAGTAAAAAATAAAAAACTTATATTTTTTTATAAGTTCTCTATTTATCATTTAAATCAACATTTTCTTCAGCTATTAAATCTTTAAATAATTCTTTAAATCTAGCTATTTCTTTTACTTTACTATCTTCATAAACAACTTTTGTTCTATTTATTGCTTTATAAAAATGTTTAATCTTTACTTCAGATGCATTTTCATATAATGCCATTGAAAAAGCACTCATTACAATTGTTAAAGCTATATCTGGATATCTATTACCTATTTCATATATTCTTTTGTATTCATCAGTCATTTCAACAATAAATCTAAATATTTTTTCTTTAATAAAATCTGTATAAGCTAACTTAATACCTGTTCTTTTTTCATATTTTGGATATGTTCCCATTAAAATTTGTGTACATTGATCCATTGTAGGTTCTGCTACATCTACTTTTAAAAATCTTCTTAAGAAAGCTCTATCTCTTAAAATATATGCTTCATATTCTTCATAAGTAGTAGCACCTATCATTTTAATATCTCCACGATCAAGTCCAGGCTTTAACATATTTGCAAAGTCTATACTCATATTAGATGTATTTCTATTTACAAGTAAGTGAACTTCATCAATAAATAAAATTATATTCTTTTTAGTTTTAAGTTCATCAACTAATAATTGAAGTCTATTTTCAGTTTGTCCATTGGTTACTGTTTCTCCAAGTAAACTAGAAACATTTACTTTAATTAATTCATAAGGTTTTAATGCGTTTGGAATAGTACCATTTACCATTCTATAACCTATTCCTTCAACTATAGCTGTTTTACCTACACCAGCTTTACCAACAAGTAATGCACTTTTTTCTGGAGTTAAAAGTATTTCAATTGTTTGTTCAATTTCACTTTCTCTTCCAATAGCTGGATTGGTAACATATTCTTTTTTACTTAAGTTTTCACCATATGTCTCTAAAATACTAACCTTTTTAATATTATCATTTGAATCTTCTACTTTTTCATCTATAATATTTACTGTATTGGGTATACTATTAGTAGGAGTATTATTTACATCATTAGGTATATCAAAAAATTCTAACTTATCATTCATAACTAATTCCTTCTTTACTAAAATAATTTTAACAATTTTATTAAAAAAAGTCTACATATTTATTGACAAACTAAAATTGTTATCATATAATATTTAATGAAATTGCCCAATTAGCTCAGTCGGTAGAGCGCACGGCTGTTAACCGTTAGGTCGTAGGTCCGAGTCCTACATTGGGCGCCATTAAGATAATAACTCAGAATTTACTTCTGAGTTTTATTTTTTTATTTTATTTTTACATAATTTAAGTTATAATAATTTTTAACGGAGGGTTTTATGGATGAGATTGTAAATGATATCTATAATGAAGTAAGAAATAGATGTATGCTTCCTAGTAATGCTTATGGTATTGGAGCATGGAATCATCATATAGAATTAGTTTATAAAATAGCCACTAGAATTTATAGTGAATATAATGCTGAATATTATATAGTAGCACTTGCAGCTTTACTTCACGATATAGCATCAGTTACTAATAAAGACTTTACAGAAGAACATCATATTATTGGAGCTCAAATAGCTGGTGATTTACTTCAAAAATATGATATATCAAAAGATAAAATTGAGCTTATTAAAAAATGTATTTTAAATCACCGTGGAAGTAGATTAATGCAAAAAACTACAGGAGAAGAAATATGTATTGCTGATGCTGATGCAATGGCTCATTTTTATAGTATCCCTTCTCTTTTAAAAATGGCTTACGTAGATAAAAATATGTCTATTGATGATGGAAGTGATTTTATCTATAATAAATTAGAAAGAAGTTATAATAAATTATCAGATAAAGGAAAAATAATTACTACACCACAATATGAAGCAGCAAAATTAATATTAAAAAGAAATTTTTGATTTTATTATTTAAGACAATCACTTGAAAAAATAATGAATATATGCTATTATGTATATATCAAGTGAAACTTGAATAAAATAAAAAAGAGAAACATTTATTGCAGTGAATGTCTTCTCCAAAAATAATTTGTTGATAGACACTCTATCTAGTTGTATAGAGTGTCCTTATTTTTTTATAGCAAGCACTAAAACAATCAGTAATAATAAGATGATACAGATGTATCTTACACTATATAATGTATATTCAACTATATGATTTTATATAAATAAATTTAATATTATTAGAAACGATATTCCAGTTATTAATGGTATTATAAATGCATAAAGCATCCATTTACTTCCGACTTCACTTTTAATAGTAGCAAGTGTAGTAGCACAAGGATAATGCATTATTGAAAATAATATTGCACTAATTGCAGTACTAATAGTCCATCCATTATCAACAAGAATACTCTTAATACTTGTGTAATCTGCAATTAATGGAACATTACTACTTCTTAAATATCCCATTATTATTAAAGGAAGTACTATTTCATTAGCTGGAAGTCCTATAATAAATGCAAGTAATATTACACCATCTAATCCCATTAATTTAGAAAATGGTTCTAAAAAATTTGATAATATTGAATATACTGATATACCATTTACACTTGTATTATTTAAAATCCATATTATTATTCCAGATGGAATTGATACTAAAATAGCTTTTTTTAAAATAGATAAAGATTTATTTATAAAACTAATTTTTAAAATTCTAGAAAGACTTACTTTTTTATAATCAGGAAGTTCTAATACAAAAAATCCAGAAGTACCTTTTAATAATGTTTTAGAAAGAATAAATGATGTTAAGAATGAAATTAATATTGCAAACAATACAAATATTGTTAAATACATTGATACAAGTAATTTATTACTACTATTTACAAAAAACATAGATATAATTGCTATTATCATTGGAAATCTTCCATTGCAAGGAATAAAAGCATTAGTAAGTATTGCAAGTAATTTATCTCTTTTACTATCTATTATTCTAGATCCTACTACTGCACAAGCATTACAACCAAATCCAGAACATATAGTTAATGCTTGTTTTCCATGGCATCCAGCACATTTACAAATTCTATCAAAATTAAAAGCAATTCTAGGTAAAATACCTGCTTCTTCTGCATAAGTAAATAAGAAGAAAAATATAACAAGTGGAGGAAACATAACCGATACAATAAAACTAACTACTCTATATACTCCAAATAACAATGGCTCATATATAAATTCTGGTACACTAAATTTAATACACAAATTATATAATACATTTTCAATTTTAGTAACTAATAAACTTAATAAATCACTAGGATAATTAGCAAGTACAATAGTTATTAAAAATATTCCAAATACAATTAAAAGCATAAGTATAATAGCAGTTATTTTATTTGTAAATAATTTATCTAAAAAACTAATTTTTTTCTCTTTTGTTCTATTAACTACTCTATTACTTATTTCTTTTGATAAATCATTTATTTTATAACATATATTATCTGAAATATATTCTGAATTAATATTCATTAAATATTCATTAATTTTATTTGTATTAATATCAATATTAAACTTATCTTTGATACTTTTTACAATACTTTTATTTTTTTCAAGAAGGCTTAGTGCTATAAACTTATTTTTAAATTTAAAATCTATTAATTCTAGTACATCATCAACGTTATTCTCAATATCTAAATTATATAAAAAATTAAAATTACTTACTCTATCACTTTCAAGTGCATCTAATAAATCATTAATACCAATTTTATTTTTAGTAGAACATTTTATTACTTCTACACCTAATATATCACTTAGTAAATCACTATCTACACTAATACCTTTAGAATCAAGTTCATCTATCATATTAAGACATACTATTACATTTTTATTTATTTCTAATATTTGTAATAATAAATTCATATTTCTTTCGATATTAGAACTATCCATTACATAAATAATTTTTTCATATTCACTAAAAAGTAATGTATCTCTTGCTATTATTTCTTCTTCACTTAAACTAGATAATGAATATATACCAGGTAAATCAATTAAATTGAAATTTGTACCCTTTATTTTAGCTTCTGCAAGATCAACTGTTTTACCTGTCCAATTACCTGTATGTTCATTTGAACTAGTAAGTATATTAAATATAGAAGATTTTCCTACATTTGGATTTCCACATAATAATATATTACTCATAACTAACCTCTATATTTAATGCATCTTCATGTCTTACAGCTATAAATGTATTTTTTATTTTATAACAAGATGGATCTTTAAAAATAGAATCAAATACTTTTTCTATTTTTTCTCCATTTATAAAACCCATATCATATAGTCTTCTTTTCTTTATACCTTTTAAATTTATGTTTTTGATTATTGCAGATTCATTAATTTTTAAATCACATAAATTCATGATAATCACCCTTTGCTATTAGTAATATATGAGTTCTTATTTTTTTAGACACAAAAACATATTATTTATTATGAATCAAATTTTCAATGACATTTTCAATTTAAATCCAAGATATTCTACTACAATAGGATTCATAGTAGCACTTATTTTAATTGATAATTTAAATGCAGCAGAACAAAATTTAGTTGGAAACTGGCTTGAATTTGTAGGTCAAACTATACTTACCAATGCTGCTAGTCAAACTGTCATTGAAAGTAGAGCAACTGGTAACTTAATAAATATAAATTCAAAAGAAATAAAATGTGTATATAATCCACCAGTTTATGATATTAAAAAAATTAAACAAATTATTAATCAATTTTACCCAAATAATAAAGATGAAGTGGATATTATAATGAAATCATTAAAAGAATTACAAAAGAAAGTTGAAGAATTAAAAAAAGATTAATTATTTTCCAATAACTAACCTTTCTTCATCATTTTTATTTATTGATATTTTTACTGTATATCTTGATAATTCATCATTATCAAATATTTTCTTTTCTTTCAAATCATCTAAATATACACTAAGTCTATCTCTATCATCTAATTTTAATGATACATAAACTGTATTACTTGTTCTAGTAGTATAATAGTCATAATAAGCTTCATAATATTTAACTTCTATTTTAACTTTATCTTTTAATGTTTTATCATATACTAATTCATATTCAGTATCATAATTACTATTAAAGTTTATTTTTAATTTTTTAGTTTTATCAGATGGTAATACAAAATTTTCTAATTTAGTAGTCATACTATATTTTTCACCTACATTTTGTACTACTTCAATTTTAGTGATTTTATATAATGTATCAGCAATACCATATGCTATTAAACAAATTGAAACTATTATTATAATTAAATTTACAAATAATCTATTTCTTCTTTTAAATATTACTTTATTAATCATTATAATAATCCATAAGATTAATACATCAAGGCCAAATAATGAAATACTTATTCCAATAAATTTAATACCATCCAAGTATGCTATCAATGATGCCATGAATACAACGCATACCCATAACCATATAAATAATAAAAGAGCAATTAAAATTATACCTAATGTTTTTAATATAATTCTTATATTTCTAGTCTTTTTACTTTCAAACATTTTCTTTTCAGTAGTGATTTCAGATATTTCACTAAGTTCTTCATTTACTTCTTCTTTTATTTCACTACTTATTTCTTTAATTTCATCTACAGCTTTTTCTACATCATTTTTACGTTTAAATTTTGATTTTATTTTATTAAATAAATTTTTTATTTTTTCTTTTATATTTAATTTTTCTTTTTTAGTAGATTTTTTATCCTTACCCTTTTTACTATTTTTTTGTTTTTTATTATTTGAATTTGACTTATTATTTTTAGATTTTGATTTTTCTTCTTTTATTTTTTCTTTAGTCTTATTTTCTTTTAATTTAAGTTCTTCTTCTTTTTTAGCTTCTTTTTCTATTTTATTTAATTCTTTTTTATGTCTTCTATTTTCTTTATAATTATTTAATTTTTGTTTTAAAGTTAATTTTTCTTTCTTTCCTTTTTTATCTTCTTTATTTTCTTCTTTGTTTTTAGATTTAAATATTTTATGTATGAAAGAATTTGATTTAATAATTTCTATTTCTTTTTTAGCTACTTCTTCTGGTGTACCAATACTTTTTAAAATATCAGTTATTTTTCTATTTTTACTTTTTTCTTCTTTAATAATATTTTCATATTTAGAAATTATTTCTTTTTTCTTTTTAGATTTAACTTTTTTTAATTCTTTTTCTAATTCTTCTAAAAATTTTTTATCCTTCTTCATACAAATTATCCCCTTTAAATGATTATATATAATAGTATATAAACCAATATTTGTCAATAATTTTATGATTTTTTTAAAGAAAAATATTACTATTTCTAGTAATATTTTATCTATTAACTAAGCTCACTTAATTTTGTGCTATATTTTGTATAAGCTTTTTCTATTTTATTTTCTTCTTCTGGTGTTATAGTATACCATCCTTTAGAAAACATTAAGTTATAAATATCTCTTGCCATATCTTTTGTATCTTCAAAGATATCAATTATTTTTTTATATAAATATTTATTACTCATTTCATTAATTGCAACACTATAACTATTTGAAATATTTTTTTCTGATAACATTATATCATTTAGTATATCTTCATCATTTAACATTTCATCTTTTGGTGTTTGTTCACATTCATTTTTTATTTCTTTCATTTTTATTCCTCCTTATTCTAAAATATTTAGTAGATCTTTATAATGCTTAGCATGCATTTTTTTAGCTTTAACAAGTATTTCTTTTACTTCACTATCTTCTACATTTTCTAAAAATGCATATATTTTTTTATTCATTATAAAGTTCCAATTCATCATATCTTCTATATATAATAAGTCTTTTATAGATATAACATTTGGTGTTTCTTTCATAGTTTTACCTCCTAGTAATATTATTTACAAACTTGTAAATAATAATTATGTAAAATTATTCCAAATAAATTAGCACTTACTATTGACAAGTGCTAATTATTGAGTATAATTATATATGTAAGGAGATGATAATAAATGAGTTTATTACCAGGAAAATTTTATTTAGATGATTTCTTTGATGATTTTGCACCAATGCCAAGAATGCCAAGAATGGATATGAAATGCGACATCTATGAAAAAGGTGGTAATGTTCACATTGAACTAGACGTTCCAGGATTTGACAAAAAAGATATCAAAATTGATGTTGAAGATGGAATTCTTACAGTAGAAGCAACAAAAGATGAAGAAAAAGAAGATGAAAGTAAAAACTACTATAAGAAAGAAAGAGTTTATGGATCTTTCAAAAGACAATTCAATGTTGGAAATATTAGTGAAGAAGATATCAATGCTAAATTCAACAATGGTGTATTAGAAATCTCTTTCCCAAAAGAAGAAAAGAAAGAAACAAAGAAATTCATAGAAATAAAATAAGTAAAAAAAGTAAAAGGATAATCAAAATTGGTTATCCTTTTTATTTTGTAACATTAAATCTAAAATAGCAAATATCTCCATCTTGCATTATATATTCTTTACCTTCTAGTCTAGCTTTACCAGCTTCTTTTACTTTAAGTTCACTTCCACACTCTATTAAATCATCATAACTCATAACTTCTGCTTTAATGAATCCTTTTTCAAAATCTGTATGAATTATACCTGCACATTCAGGAGCTTTCATTCCATCTTTAAATGTCCATGCCCTAACCTCATCCTTACCAACTGTAAAAAATGTTTTAAGACCAAGAACATGATATGTAATATGAATCAATTGATCAAGTCCACTATTAGCAATACCCAAATCATTTAAAAATTCTTTCTTGCTTTCTTCATCAAGTTCAGATAATTCACTTTCAATTTTAGTACACATCATTACTACAGATGAGCCTTCATTGCTTGCTATTTCTCTTACTTCTTTTACATATTTATTTTCACCATTTAATAAATCATCTTCACTAACATTAGCAAGATATATAAATGGTTTAATTGTTATTAAATTATATGTTTTTAATAATTTAACTTCTTTTTCATCGAAATCTACTAATCTTAACATTATTCCAGATTTTAAATTTTCAATTGCTTTCTTTAAAACAGATACTTCAAATAACCCTTCTTTATCATTAGTAGTAACTGCTTTCTTCTCAACCTTTAATAATCTATTTTCTACTATTTCTAAATCACTTAATATTAATTCATAATTTACTATTTCAATATCTCTTCTAGGATCAATATTCCCCTCAACATGTATAATATCTTTATTTTCAAAACATCTAACTACTTCAACAATTGCATCAACTTCTCTAATATTAGCAAGAAATTTATTACCAAGACCTTCTCCTGTTGATGCTCCTTTTACAAGTCCTGCTATATCAATAAATTCATATTGAGTATTTATTACTCTTTCTGGTAAATACATATCATATAATGTTTCTAATCTTTTATCAGGAACACTTACTACACCAACATTTGGATCAATTGTTGCAAAAGGATAGTTAGCTGCTAGAATATTTTTTTTAGTAATAGCATTAAATAATGTACTTTTTCCAACATTAGGAAGTCCTATAATACCTGCTTTAAGCGCCATATGTTACACCTGGGAGTGACCCTATTCCAATTGGAATACCTATCATATACCATCCAACAATAATTGTACACCAAATTACTGCTATATATAAACTATAAGGTATCATATATCTAATACTACCAAATAGTGTTACCATATCACCTTTATTATATTTTTCTAAAAATGCTATATAAATAACAAAATAGGTAAATATTGGAGTAATTCCATTAGTTATTGATTCACTAGCAGTATATATAACTTGTGAAAATTCTGGACTAATACTAGCATTCATTAATAATGGAACAATAGTTGCTGATAACATAGTCCACTTAGTGAGTGAATCTGGACACAATATATTACAAATAGCAATAAGTAATATAACTAATAATATTAAACCAATACCAGTAAAATTAAGTCCACCTATTAAATTAGATATAAATGCAGTTAATACTTCTCCTATACCACTTTCTTTAAATACATTTATAAATATAGATGCAAAGAATATAAGTACAAGAATACTACCAATTTTATCTAATGAATAAGCAAGACTATCTGCAACATCTTTACTACTTTTTAAAGTTTTAGTCATAAATCCATAACCAAACCCAACAAGTACAAAGAAAAGTGTTGCTATAAATATAAATCCTTTATTAAATAGTGAATTAACACCAAATAACATATCAATATATTTAGTTGCAGTATTATCAAGTAGTGCACCAGATAATGGAAGTCCTGGTATTATCATATATGTTATTAATAAAATATATAGTATACCAATAGCACTTCCTATTATTAAGCCTCTAAGTTCTTTATTTGTAATTACAACTTCTTCTTCATCAGTTTCATATCTTGGAAGTTTTGGCATAACCTTCTTTTCTGTTACATAAGTAAATACAAAAGATGTTACAAGTAATACTAAAATCATTATAAATAATGAAAAGAATATACCAATATTATATGTTGCATCTGTAACTCTTGCAGCATTTAAAGTAAGTGTTAATAATGAACTATCAGTAGCAGTTAAAAATATATTGATTCCTGTACCAAATGATAATGCTGCAAATGATGCTATTATTCCACCAAAAGGATTTCTTCTTCCATATTTAAATAGTAAAGCACCAATTGGTAACATAACAACAAATCCAATATCACCAAGTAATGAAAATAACAAACTAATAAATATTAATATGAATGTTAATGTATTCTTTTTAGAATTCCTAGTAAGAATTGTAAAAAAAGTTCTCATAAATCCTGTTTTTTCAAGAACACCTATTCCAATTAATACAATTATTAATGTAGATAATGGTGTAAAATTAACAAAATTACTAACAGAACTTGTTACTATATATTTAAGACCCGATGTACTAAATAAATTTTTAACTTCAACTACATTATTTATTATATCATTTGTTCCTTTATTAACAGTTGAATATTCTCCTTGAACATTAAGTAAATGAAGAAAACCACTTAAAATAATAGTAATAAAAGTTAAAATAATAAATGTCATAATCGGACTAATTTTCTTTTTCTTCTTAAACATTAATATTCCTCAACTTTCTTTAATTTTTTATCAAATTCTATCCTATCCATCATAATGCTTCTTCCACATTTAACACATTTTATTTTAATGTCTACACCTACTCTTGTAACTTCCCAAAGATTAGTTCCACAAGGATGTGGTTTTTTCATTATGACTTTACTTCCTATTTTATATTCTTTATTCATTTTAATCCACTTTCACTTCAATATTTAATATATCAAGTATTCTTTCTAAATCTTTTTCACTATTAAATGGAATAACTATTTTTTTATTTTGTATTTTTACTTTATTACCTATTTTTTCAGTCATTGCATCTTCTACATAATCATATGTATTATCTTTAGTTCTACTTATTTTTTTAACTCTTTTATATAATGGATTACTCGCTATTTCTTCTATTTCTCTTACAGATAGTTTTTCTTTTTTAATTCTAGTTGCTAATTCTTTTATTTTTTCTTCATCTTCAAGTTTACTTAATACTTTAGCATGTCCCATTGATATTAAATTATTTAAAACATCATTTTTAACTGAATCAGGAAGTCTTAAAAGACCTAACATATTAGTAATATAACTTCTACTTTTACCAATTCTACTTGCAAGTTCTTCTTGTGTTATATTTAATGCTTTTATTAAATTTGCATATGCTTCTGCTTCTTCTATAGCTGTTAAATCTTCTCTTTGAATATTTTCAAGAAGAGCTATCTGCATCATGTCTTCATCACTAAATTCTTTTATAATTGCTGGTATTTCTTCTACACCAACAAGTTCACAAGCTTTCTTTCTTCTTTCACCTGCTACGATTTCATAACCTTTTATACTTTTAGTTACAATGATTGGTTCTAATACTCCAAATTCCTTAATTGAATTTGCAAGTTCAACTAATTTTTCTTGATCAAATGTTTTTCTTGGTTGATAAGGATTACTTCTAAGTTCATTAATATTAATTTGCACTATATCTTCACTTTTAGCATTCTTTACTATTTCTTCTTCTAAAGATTCTAGTGGATTAATATTTAATGATTCATTACTAAATAATTGTTCTAAACCTTTACCAAGAGCTTTTCTTCTATTATTTGGATTCATTTCTATCTATCACCTCTTTTGCTAAATTTAAATAAGCAAGTGCTCCTTTACTTTTAGGATCGTATTCTATTATAGGTTTACCATGAGAAGGAGCTTCTACTAATTTTACAAGTCTAGGTATTATTGTACTAAATACTTTTTCATTAAAGAATTTTCGTACATCTTCAACTACTTCAAGACCAAGTAGAGTTCTACCATCTAACATAGTTAATAATACACCTTCAATATCTAAATGTGGATTTATACTTTGTTGTACTTTTAATATTGTTTGTAATAATTGTTGTACTCCATCTAAACTATAAAATTCACATTGTATTGGAATTAATACTGAATCAGATGCTGCTAGAGCATTGATTGTAAGTGTACCTAAACTAGGTAAACAATCTATTATTATATAATCATATCTATCTCTAATTGTATCAAGTTGCTTTTTTAATTGTTCTGATATTACAAATTTATTATCTTGAAGACTTATTTGTATAAGTTCCATGTCAATACCAGCAAGTTCTATTGTTGATGGAATTATACTTAAATTTTTAAATGGTGTTTTAATTATACTTTCTTTTATATCACAATCTCCAAGAATTACATTATATATACTTTTTTTAATTTTTTCACGTCCTACACCAAGCCCTGTTGTAGTATTACTTTGTGGATCTAAGTCAATAAGTAAAACTTTTTTACCTAAAAGTCCTAAAGAACTAGATAAATTAATACTTGTTGTTGTCTTTCCTACTCCACCTTTTTGATTTACTATTGCTATAATCTTTCCCACTGCATTTACCTTCCTTATCTACACAATATTTTATCATATATTGATTTTTTTTGAAATAGAAATATGGAACAAATTTATTATATTTTTTTAGTTATAAGAATTATATAATTTTTATACAATTAAAAACTTATGAATTCTATTTTTCATAAGTCTTTATAGATTTATTTTCATATTCATCAATATCTTCTTTTAAATAATCTAATGCATTTAATAACATTTCAGTACTTAATTCTCCACTCAATATATAATTTATACTTCCTAAATTACCTTTTTTAGTCATTTTTTTATTATAAGTTTCTATATTTTTTAAATCTATTATTCCTTTTTTATAATTATAAAACATAATAACTGATAGCATAAACCCAATTGTATATTTAAATGAATCTACAACATTTTCAAACAAATCATCAAATTTTTCTTTTTGCTCTTCTAAATCTTTTATCTCTTTTTCTATTAACTCTTTTTCTTTTAATAATTCTTCACTTTTATTTCCTTCTTTTATTTTTTTGTTTATATTATATAGTTTAGATTTACTTTTAAACTCTTTAATAGATATTAAATCTTCTTTATAAAAATCACTATAATTAACATCTCTCATTTTTGAAATTAAATATAATGTATAACCTAATTTATCTACAGAAGAAGAGTCCATATCTATACATAATTGGATTTGTTTTATATTATCTTCTTTATAATAATCTTTACTTTTTAAAAAATCATAAATTAAATATTCTATAAACCTAGATATATTTTCTGTATAAACTTTTCTATCTAATGATGAATAAATATCATTATCAATAATCTCATAATTACCATTTGTATAATGAAAAAATTCATGCATAATAACAAAAGTATCTTTTAAAGTATGATTAATTACAACATTTATATAATTTCTTATATCACCATGTTCATCTAAATAACCTCTATAATATGATTGATTAATTTCTTCATCATTTTCATCAAATTCTTCACTATCTACATCTATTAAATTAATTGTTCCATCATTTAATAATTTTTCAAATTCATTTAAATACTCTGGAAAATAATTACTTAAAAATTCTCTACATAAATTTAATGACTCATTTATTGTCATATAATTCTTATAATTTTTTCTTATTGGGCCATCAAATATTTTTAATTTGTTGTAAAATTTTCTTGCCATATCAAGAAATTCATCAGTATTATCTTTTAAATAATTTAATATTATATCATCATCATTTTCTAAAAATACATTGAAAGCTAATTTCATATTATTTAAAAGTGTTTTATCATTATTTTCTTCCATTTTTTAATTTCTTTCTAAAATATCTCTAGCTGCTATTAAACCAGTTGCTGCAGCAGTTACAATATTACCTGCTTTACCAGAACCATCACCAATAAAGTATATATCATAATCTTCTAATTTAAATTTATTATTTGTATCTATTTCATTACTAAAGAATTTAATTTCAGGACCATAAAGTAATGTTTCATCATTATTAACACCTGGTATTATTTTATCTAATTTTTCAAGACCTTCTAATATATTTGTAATTATTCTATGTGGTAATACAAGGGCAAGGTCCCCTGCTACACAGTCTTTAAGTGTTGGTTCAATAAATCCTTTATTAATTCTTTTCCACTCACTTCTTCTTCCTTTTTTCAAATCTCTTAAAGATTGAATGATTGGTTTTCCATCTCCTAAAACATTAGCTATTCTTGCAATACTTTCACCATATAATCTTGTATTTGTAACAGGCTCTGTAAGACCAACTTTACTAATAAATGCAAAATTTGAATTATTTGATTTTATATCTTTTAAAGAGTGCCCATTAACACAAATAAATCCATAATAATTTTCTTTAGCAACAAAACCACCGGGATTAGTACAGAATGTTCTTATTTCATCAGAATATGTATCAGTTTTAATAAATATAGTTGGATCATATATTACATTTGTTATATCTTCAAGTATTTCTTTTCTAACTTCAACTCTAACACCAATTTCAATACTTTGACTAGTATATGGAATATTATATTTATCAGCAAGTTCTTGTACCCATTTAGCACCTGTTCTACCAGGAGCAACTACTATCGTTTTAGCAATCATATTTGGTTTATTATCTATTATTACTTCATGTTCTGTTTTACTTTTACTTATAATATCACTAACATTAGCATTTTCATAAATATCTACACCTTTGTTTTCTAAATAATCAGTAAAGTCTTTTATATATCCAGGAAGTTTATCACTACCTAAATGTTTTTGTTTTATTAAAAGTAATCTTGCTCCATGTTTAGCAACTTCTTTTTTTATTTCTTCTGCTTCTTCCATATTAGATGGATAAACATCACTATCCATTTTAAATTTAGTGAATATTTCTTCAGTATCATCTATAATTTGATATGCTTCACTTTGAGACATATATTTAAATAAATCACTTTTTCCAAGTTTTGGTATAAAATTTAATTTTCCATCACTAAATGTACCTGCTCCACCATATCCAGATAATATTTGGCATGGATTACAATTCATACATTTACCACCATTAATTTTCATTGGACACATTCTAGTTTCAGCTCTATGTCCTTTATCAACTAATGCTATTTTTAAATTCTTATTTTTTTCAATTAATTCATAAGCACAAAATAAACCTGCAGGTCCTGCTCCAATTATTAAAACATCATAATTTTTAACTTCTTTTTTCATATTACTCCTTTTTTATACACATTTAAAATAATAAATGTATAAATTTATTTAATTTCAATCTTTTTACTAGCATATTCTTCTAATAATTTAGGATTATCAAAAATATATTGTAATAATTGAACTGATTTAGCAAAATAATATCCATCAGCTATTCTTTCATCTAAATTTATTCCAAATTCACATATTTTTCTAATTTCTTTTTTACCATTTATAATTACTTCTTCATCCTTTATTTCACCCATTGTTGCTAAACCACTTGCATTACCAAAATTAGTAATATTATGAAATATTGCTCCACAATGAATACTACCTAAATTTGATACAATCAAACTACTATAATATAAATTATCTTCAACTAATGAAGATGGTAATAATCCTACTTTATCACACCATTTAAATACACCAACAATTGGTACTCTAATTATATTTGGTAATTTACCTAATATTTCAATTGCACTATTAGCACCTTTTTTATCCACTTCTTTATTTCTAATTGAATCTACTTTATCTAATATTTTTTTACTAATTGTATGTATATTATCATCTTTATCTATTTTAACTAAAATCATCATTTCTTCTGCATTATCATCAAAAGCTATTTTAGCTACAAAAGAAATAACTACATCATTATGTTCATATATATGTCTATTTGCAACAAATCTATTTAAGTATGGCCTATTATAATATACTTTTCCAATAGCTGCCATAAAAGCATGAAAAATAGTAATATGTTCACCTTTCTTTTTTAATTTTTCAACATATTTACATAATTCAGTTACATCCATCTTTTGATTAATATATACATCGCTTACAGATCTATCTGGCTTTAAATCAATTAATATTTGACTAAGTCCAGAAATGTTATCTACTCTTTTTGCATATTTTCTATCAACTAATCTTTTTTTCATAATTCCCTCACTATTTAATTATAAAAAAAATAAGTTAATATTGCAAATTATTATGTTGCAAAAATGTAAGCATAATAAATTACAAATAAACTTATCATTATTGCGCCTTCTATTTTTGATAAAACTTTATCATTTTTAGCAAATATATATAGTGTAAAGGCTGCTATATGTACAAAAATAATATCAATTAAATTAAAATTTGTTGATGAGAATCCACCAAATATCAACAAAGGTAATCCAAGTACTACTCCAATATTAAATATGTTTGTTCCAATTATATTACCTAATGCTATATCAAATTCACCTTTCTTAGCTGCAACCACTGTCATAGTCATTTCAGGTAAAGAAGTTCCAATTACTACAACTGTCATTGTAATAACTTTTGTACTAACATTTAATATTTCTGCTAAAACTTTAGCATTGTCAACAACTAAATCACTTGAAAATATTATCATAATACAACAAATTATAGTAAGTAAAATAGATTTTATTATTCCATATTTCGGTTTTTCTCTATCAAAAAAATCTTGTTTTGATTTTACTACAGATATTATATAAAACATAAACATAGCAAAGAAACATAAAAATATTACACCATCTTGTCTAGTTAATATAAAATCACTATGAATTCCACCTATATAATGAGATATTATTGATAAAGTAAACATAGATGTTATAACTAATAATATCGGTAACTCTTTTTTTGTTACTTCGTGTTTTACTTTAATAGGAGAAATACAAGCAGCAATACCTATTATTAATAAAATATTTACAATATTACTTCCAACTACATTAGCAAGTGCTATATCACCGCTGCCAGTAGCAATACTATTAAATGATATTGCAAGCTCTGGAGCACAAGTACCAAAAGCAGCTACAGTAAGAGCTATCATCATTTTAGACATTTTAAAATTAGTTGCTATAGAACTAACAGCATCTACAAATACATCAGCACTTTTAACAAGTATTACAAATCCAATAAGTAATAAAATTATCACTTTAACTACTTCCATATTTATTCTCCTATCCTTATAACATTATAAACTAAAAATTAATATTTTAAAAGCTTTTAAATAAAAAAGACTCTAATTATTAGAGCTTTCAACATCATCTAGATTCTTTTCAAATAATTTATCAATATTTTTTGTTGGCAATAACATATAGTTATCTTTATTTATTTTAATTTCAAATTTTTTAGATTCATGTTTTAATTCATCACCATCAATACACCAAGAAGGTGGAATTTCATCAAATTCAAGTTTAATTTTATCTGTTTTGAAATATGTAAACCCTGGAATATTATTCATTTCTCTTCTTTTTAAATAATATACAGCTTTTATAATATCCATTTTATTTTTAATATCACACATTAAAACTTCAAACTTATTATCATCAAGCTTAACATCATCATAGATATTATTTACTCCACCAACTCTATTACTATTAGTTATAAATATAAATGAAAATTTATTTTCGTATTTTACGCCATCAACTTCATATTTAACATTATAAAATTGTAGATTTTGTTTTAATTGTTGGATTCCATATATAACATATGCTAGTTTTCCATATTTCTCTTTTAACTTTCTAGGTGTAGCATAAGATATATCAACATATGCTCCCATACATGCAACATATACAAAAGGATTATTATTTATTAGACACACATCAATATTTTTTTCTGTTCCATTAAGAAGCATTGCTATATTATTTATTGTATTACTACTCATTCCATACATATGAGCTACATCATTTACACTTCCAAGTGGTAAATGTCCAAGTAATATTGGTTTATGTCTTTCAATATTACCAGATATTACTTCATTTAAAGTTCCATCTCCACCTGCACATAATAGCAAATCAACATCTTTTAACTTTTTAGTTAATTCTTTAGCATGTCCTTTATACTCTGTATAAATTATTTCTGTATCATATCCATAATTTTCTAATATTTTATATATTTTTTTTACATCATTTCTATTTGTTAATTTTCCACTATTCGGATTGTAAATAACTACGCATCTCTTCATAACTTATCCCTCTATTAAATATATTATATCATTTATAAAAATAGTTGTAAATTTTTAATTTTTTCTAATTGTATGATAAATAAAATTTTTAAATTATTGTAAAAACAATTTAAAAATTTTGCCTTTAGATTATCTATTTATATCAAACTTTTTTATATAGAAAGCTATAAATAATACACAGAATTATGATATAATGATTCATAAAGGAAGTGAAAATATGGCTATAGAAAAAGTAAAAGAATATTTTAAAAAATATAATATGGATAATAAAATAATTGAATTTGACGTTAGTAGTGCTACTGTTGAGCTTGCAGCTAAAGCACTAAACACAGAAGAGCAAAGAATTGCTAAATCTTTATCTTTTAGATTAAAAGATAGAATAATTTTAATTGTTTTAGCAGGAGATGCGAAAATTAGTAATTCCAAATATAAATCTTTCTTTCATGAAAAGGCACATATGTTATCTTTTGATGAAGTAAATGAATTTGTAGGACATCCTGTAGGTGGAGTATGTCCATTTGCAATTAATGATGGTATAGATGTTTATTTAGATGAATCATTAAAAAGATTTGAAACTGTATTTCCAGCTTGTGGAAGTACTAATTCTGCAATTGAACTTACAATAAAAGAATTAGAAAAATATTCAAATTATAAAGAATGGATAGATATTTCAACATATTAAAAAAGCAATTATAGAGTGTAATAAATTAGTACAACTCATTAATTGCTTTTAATTTTGCAAATTTTTATTATCATTAAGCTCAATAGCATTGGGAACTTCAACAACAGTTTCATTATGTGGAACTTCTTTTACTTCTTCTACATATTCATTATTTTTAGTAACAAACATTGCTTGTTTTTGAACAATATTTACTTGCTTTTGAGTTTCTTCACTTGGAAGAACAATTTCCAAACTATTATTACTTGGAAGTGGACCTTGAACATCTAGATTTTGCTGTAACATAGTATTTTGATTATCTATTTGTGGTGTAGTCATTGGGTTTGGTGTTAAATTTTGATTTTGGATACTATTTTGTGTATTCATATTATTCATACTATTCATATTATTTACATTATTCATAATACTTGGATCATAATCTGTATGAATTAATGTATCCTTTTGAGATTTCTTATTTTTAATAATAATTATAACTACTATAATTAAAATGATTATTGCAACTATAGAACCACCTAATATTAATATATTAGTTATATTTAATAAACTAAATGAAAAATTAATATCAGATTCACCAGCTATTAAATCCCATGTAAGAGTTTTTCCATCATCACTTACTTTAGTTGCATTATTTGATATAGCTTTGCTTGGTAAAATTAATTTATAATTAAATTCCATTTCATTTGCTAAACTAATAAGATCATTTATATTTTCTTCATCAGTATCAGTTTCTTCAACATTAACATCTTCATCATTTATATCAGTATTTGTTGAATCATTATTATTTGATGAATCAATATTAGCAGTATCATTTTCAGATTCATCAATATCAATTGTATTATCATTTGTATATTCATCAGTATCTACAGAATATTTAAATGTAGCAGTATATGTATTTTTCAAGAATCCTTTTTCTAATTTAAACATAACTTTATCATCAATTTGTCCTTCTAATATATCACTAATAACAAAGGTAGCTCCATCACTATTAGAATATTTATCAATATTATCATATTTTTTTGTAAATTTGTATCCTGAATAACCTTCAATTTTTGCTTCAGAAATAGTGAATCCAGCATTTTCATATGATTCTCTATCAAAAGCTTCTGTCATACCTTCTTTAAGATCATCAGCTATTAAAATTTCACTTTCAAAAGTCATGCTTTTATCATTTTTAATAGTCATAGTATTATAATTTTTAATACAACCACTTAACATTAATAAGCAACTCATTAATATTATATATTTTAATTTTTTCATACTGCACCTCTTTTATTTTTCTAATTAAGTATACCACAAATTATTTAAAATAAAAAGATATCTACGCGATATCTATGTAAATATTATTTACAATTTTTACACTTTTAAAGTATATTTTTAAAATACAATTATTTATACTTTAATTTTTTTAAATAATTCTTTTTTTCTTCACACAATCTATAGCTTTCTATTGCTTTTTGAATTGCTTTATTATGTATAAATTTATTTAATTTTCTTGTTTCAAATATTGATATGGTTTCATCCCATTGTTTTATAAGGGCAAAACTAAAATACCAAGATATTGCCATTTCGACATAATAATCATTATTTTTGACATTTAAAACTAAATTATTTATTTCACTATTAAATTCATCATCCAAGTAAAAGTTTAATAATGTAACTATAGAAAATCTAATTTTATATTTTTCATTACTTTTTATCCATATTTTTAAATGTTTATATACTTTTTTTAAATCAGTTTTAAAAATTTTAGGTTTTATTACATCACAAACTTCCCAATTATCTACATATGAAAGAAAGCTATTTAATTTAATAAGTACATCATTTAAATCCTGATTATTAGATATTAAAATTCCATGCAATATGTTTTCCTCTAAATATTTATGTGGCAATTCGTTCATAAATAAAGAATATTTATCATCTTTAATGAATTCACTTGCAATTTTTCTTATATAAGGAATTTTTACTCCGATTATAGTATTTTTATCAACATTTGGTAATAATTTTGAGTTAAACTCTTTAAATTTTAAATCTTGATATTTAAACAAATTATCAACAATTTTTTTCATGAATTAATCACCAAATTTATTTTAACATTAAATAAATATTAAAAAAATAAATAACCACGTCTAAAGGCGTGGTTTTCACATGGCCTATAAGGCCCTAACACCTACATACCCACAAATGAA
>CANRCX010000012.1 GCA_947629235.1 uncultured Bacilli bacterium
ACTAAAAAACTAGAAAAAGTTATTAACATTTTCTAGTTCTTTTATTTTCTTTTAATTTTTACGGAAACTTAAAAAAATAGTATGGATTAACCATACTATTTTCTAAGTGATATATTTTTATTTTCATTAGATAATGATGCAGCTATATTTCTTTCTTCTTTTAATTTTTCTAATTGAATTTGTCTTTTAATAGAATTATATTTTCTAGCAGCATCATTTTTAATACTAGTATATTTACGTATTTCATTTTCACTACCTGATACATTTTGTAATTTTGCTATTTGTTTTTCACTTTCTAAATATACTTTGTAATAATGTCTTAATAATTGATCATTACTTAAAAATCCAACTGGTGTAGTTTTTCTTTCAGGTTTTTGTTCTATTTTTTGTTCTACTTTTGATTCTACTTTTGATTCTACCTTTTCTTCTTTTTTTACTTCTTCTTTCTTTAATAAGTTTTTAATTGATTCACTTACTTTATTATCTTTTTTACTTTCTTTTTGTACTTCACCAATTTTAACTACTAAATTTCTTGATTTTAATTCATTAATTCTATTTTCGATTGTTTCTTTTCTAGATGATGCAATATCATAGTATAGAAAACTACCTGGTATTAAATATTTAAGATAATCTTTAACAAATGATTTAGTTTTTTCAACTATATTTCTATTATCTTTTATTTCTAAACCTTCTTTTTCTAAAACATATTTAATTGTTTCCCTTTCTTTTAATATTGAAACAGCATCACAAGCATATAATGTTAAAATTAAAGTTGTAAACATAATTTATTCCCCCTTTTTTTAAGTGATTCATATTATATCACAAAACTCTTAAAATGTCAAAAAAAGCTCAAGATATTATAATTTTGAGCTAATCATTATTCATATTTTCTAAGAATTCATGTAAATCTTGTGCTACTTTAAGTGGTATTATTTCTGATAATTCTTCTATACTTGCGTTTTTCATTTTAATAACACTACCATATTTTTTAATAAGCATTTTCTTTCTTACTTCTCCTAGTCCATTAATATTATCAAGTACACTAGAAATACTACCTTTACTTCTTATTTCTTTATGATAATTTATTGTAAATCTATGTACTTCTTCATCTATTCTACTAAGTAGTCTAAATACATTAGATTTTTTATCAATTTTAATTATTTCATATGTATCTCCATCTACTATTGCTTCAGGACTATGATGATTATCTTTTTTAACACCAATAACTTTAATTTTTAAATTTAAACTTTCAAGTACACTTTTACATGCATTTATTTGATTATTCCCACCATCTACAATTATTAAATCAGGTTTTACTAAATCATCTTTTAATACTCTAAAATATCTTCTATAAATAACTTCTTTCATTGATGCTACATCATCATTTTTATCAAAACTTAATTTGAACTTTCTATAATCTTTCCTTGATGGAAGTCCATCTACAAATGTAACCATACCAGATACAGAAAAAGTACCAAATAGATTAGAATTATCAAATGCTTCAATTATATGTAATTTATTTAAATCAAGTATTTCTCTTAATTCTTCATTAGCATTAGTAGTTAATTCTTCATTTCCATAGATTAATTTAATTTCTTTTTCATATTGAGTTTTAGCATTATTATAAGCAAGATCAAATAATTTCTTTTTATCACCTTTTTTAACAGTAATAACTCTTGTTCCTAGTATTTCTTTTAATACTTCTGTATCTAATAATTCTGGTACTATTATTTCTTTTGGTACTAAATTATGTTTCCTATAAAAAGATGCTATATAAAATTCTAAAGTATCTTTTATTTCATTATATACAGGTATTATTTTATTATTAATACCTAAGAGTTTACCACCCCTAATAAACATAACTACAATACTTAAATATGAATTTTCAAAATAATAATTTATTATATCTCTATTTACATTATCACTAAGTTCTACATGTTGATTATTAAATACTAGTTTCATATATTCAAGTTCATCCATTAAACTTTTACATACTTCATAATTCATATTTTCACTATTAATTCTAATTTTTTCATTTATTTTATCAATTAATAATTTATCATTACCATTTAATATTGATAATATTTCATTTTTCATAGGTGTAATATCAACATCTTTATGTTCACAATATCCCAGACATTCTCCAATATGATAATATAAGCATACTTTATTTGGCATTTTATCGCACTTTTTTAGTGGATATAATCTATTTATTAAATTAACAAGTCTTCTTGCTGCATATTGATTTGGATAAGGTCCAAATAAATGAGTATTCTTTTTATTTATATTAATTTGTCTTCTAACTATCAATCGAGGGTATTTTTCATTAGTAAATTCTATATATGGATAACTTTTATCATCTCTTAAAAGTATGTTATATTTTGGATCATATTTTTTAATTAAATTAAGTTCTAATATAAAAGCTTCTATTTCAGTATTAGTAACTATATATTCAAAATGATCTATTTCACTTACTAGTTTTTTAGTTTTACCAGTTACACGACCTGTAAAATAACTTTTAAGTCTATTAAAAAGTATTTTAGCTTTACCAACATAAATTACAACATTATCACTATTATACATTAAATAGCAACCACTTTGTTTAGGTACATTCTCTAATTCTTTTTTAAACATAACTTCCCTCCTACAAAGTTAATTATAATTAAAAAAAAGAATTTTGCAATATAAAAGTGGATATTATAATCCACTTAAATAATTAACTTATTTATAAGAAAAGATAAATAGTTACAGCCATAGAAATTGATAATAAAATAATAGCTATAATATTTTTAATTAATAAATTATTATATTTATCACTACCCTTTAAATTCTTTAAACCTGATATATTAACTACAGCATAACCAGCAATAATTGCATAAACCCAAAAAGCAATATAATATTCAATTAAATAACACATAACTACAGAAATTATTGGAAGAACTATACTAGTTATTAATACAGTATTAGTTGTTTTTTCAGCATTAGTATTAGTCACATTCATATCACTATTTATTGTTTGACCATTAATATTTGTAATACCAAAATTATTAGCTCCAAATACAACTACATCAGCTGTTGTATCAGCATTTATAGTAACATTTACTGGATTCTTTTTATTTATTGCTATTTGATGAACTCCATTAGTAACTTCAAATTCTAAAATTTGGCCATTTTTAATCTTACCAACTAATTGATTATCAATATAAACATCAAATTTTACTGCACATCCAATAATATTCTTTTTTCTATTTAAAATTAATTTAGAATTACCAGACATATTATTTATATTTGAATTATTAACTTGATTATTAATTTGGTTATAATTTTGATTAATAATTTGATTATTTATGTCTATTTTTTCACCACAATTTCTACAATATTCTTCATTTGCAAAAATTTGACTTCCACATTTTTTACAATTCATAACTATACTCCTATCTTTATATAATAATTATAAAACAATATATTTTTTTATATCAAGTTATAATATATAAATTTTACATAATAAATAGAAAAATATTCTAAATTAATATATAATAAAAGTATGAAAAAATTAAAAACAAGTAATTTAGAAGTTAAAAAATCAAAATTTATTGGTATTTTATATGAAGTGAATAATATAAATGAAGTAGAAAATATTATTAATGAATTAAAAAAAGAACATAAAAAAGCTAAACATATAGTTTATGCATATAAAATATCTAATACAGAAAAAAGTTATTCTGATAAAGAACCAAGTGGAACTACTAGAGGACTTTTAGATATTATTAATAAGAAAAACTTGGATAATACTTTAATTGTAGTAATTAGATATTTTGGTGGTATTTTACTTGGAAGTGGTCCATTAACTCGTACTTATACTAAAGTATCATCTTTATTATTTATAGAATAATGCTCCTAAAAATTCTATTGTTTTTTGAATGCCTTCATTCATAAACTCTTCAATAGTAAATCCTATTTTACTTCCAGTATTAGTTAAAATGTTTGATCGATCTATATATTCATCTTCAATATAGTCTTTAATTGATACATCTTTTCCAAGACTAACATCATTTTCAAATTTTTTAATAGATTCATTTGTAAGTTCTTTTCTTTTATATGTTCTATATTCATAATATCCAGCTTCTTTAGATACATACATTATTAAAAATAAAGTAAATAAAACTAATAATATTTTAAGTAATATATTTGTATTACTTTTTTCATTTTCCATTACAAATCATTCTCCTTAATATATTTATATAATATACTTGCAAATACTTCTAATGTATTATTTATTTCTTCAATACTATTATCAACACCACCAAGTTCAATAAGCATTGCTCTACTACTTAAATCTTGATTAAAAATAACATCATTTCTTTTCATTATTCCCCTACTAAGACCTTTATATTTTTCATTAATCATTTCATTTAACTTTTCAACTACTTTTTGATTTTCTTTATAATTTTTATGTTTAGTAGTTAAAACAAACATAATTTTTGCATATTTTTTATTATTATTTTCATATAATGTATACTTATGAGCTACTGAATCTCTATGTAAATCAATAAATATTTTAAAATCATTATTTTCAATAGCCTCTTTCATATAACTTCTAGATGCATCATAACATCCTTTATAATCTAAATTATGTTTTTTTAAGTAATCATTAATACTTTTAGTTTCAACATAAGCATTAATACCTAAATCATTTAAATAATCTTTTAAAATATATGCAGCTAGTTTTACATCAGGTGTAATTGAATAATCACTTACAAATGGAAGAGAATATTTTTCAGTATCATGTGTATTATAAATATAAACTTTATAATCTTTTATTTCATTATTAGATACATTTTTATCTTCTATAATTTCTTCTGTTGTATCTGTTTCAACTTCAAAAGTAGTATCTATTACTTTATGAGCATTACTTATTTTAATATCATCTAATGTTATTATTTTATTTAATTGAGTATAAAATAATGTATCTTTAAAACTACTATTTGTAATACTACTATATTTTTTATCTATTTCACTTACAACATAAGTATTTAAATTAGAATTAATAAATAAACTAATATAAATATAAATTATAAATATTATTAGAATACAACTTATAATTACTTTAATATTTTTATTTGAAAATTTAAATTTATTTATAATTACCATCTCCTTATACTAACTATATAACTAACTACATCAAAAAAATGTCGAAAAACATTTAAATTATTGATTTTTTATAATTTATTTGTTATTATTAAATAAGTTTTAAGGGAGGTGGAATCATGCCTAATATTAAAAGTGCTAAAAAAAGAGTATTAATTACTAAAAAAGAAACAGTACTTAATAATGATGTAAAAGCTAGTATGAAGACTGCTATTAAAAAAGTAGAAAAAGCAGCTACTAAAGAAGAAGCAACTAAATTACTTGATGAAGCAATTAAAAGAATTGACAATGCTGCATCTAAAGGAGTAATTAAAGCAAATACAAGAGATAGATATAAGACAAGATTAAATAAATTAGTAAGTTCAAAATAAGTAGTTTAACTACTTTTTTTATTTGTATTTATGTAAAATTCTGCATAAAATATATATTTTGAATAACATTATGTTATAATTAAATTGGTGAATTATATGAAATTAACAAAGATTTTATTAAAAATTGTATTTTTTCTTATAGTATTAATTGGAACTTATATATTCATAGTTAAATTTGATAGAATTAAATATTATGTAGATAAATTAATTAATGATTATAAAATAGATAAAATAATTGTTCCTGATTATAAAGAACATAATAAAGAATATAATTTTAAAACAGTTCAAGAAACAAATGATTTTGTACCAAAGAATATCGATGATTTAAAGAAAATATATTATACTGTTTTAAATAATGGTTGGGATAGTTTTACATTCTATTGTCCTAAAGAATATACTGAATGTGTTGATGCTGTTAAAACACTTGCTGATGGAAAATATACTGAACTTATTAATAATTATGTAAGTCCATTTAATTCTTATATTAAATATAATACTTATATTATTGGGGATGATAAAATAAATTTAACAGTAGATAAATTATATACAAAAGATGAAATAACTAAATTAGAAGAATTTATAGATAAATTTATTTCAGATAATAATATTAATAAAGATAATCCTACTATTGATGATATTAAAACTATACATGATTATTTAGTTGATAATATAACTTATGATAAAGATTATAAGCAAGGTGATAAAACTCTTTCAAATAAAGCATCTACTGCTATATTTAATGGTATTGCTATTTGTAGTGGATATACTGATGCACTTGCAATGTTCTTAGATAAATTAAATATTCCTAACTTTAAAATTACAACAGAAGATCATGTATGGAATTTAGTATACTTTGATAATAAATGGTCTCATATAGATGTAACTTGGGATGATGATGAAGTAAATAAAGATAATAATCATAATTTCTTTATGATAGACACAGATAAATTACTTGAAATTGATAAATTAAAACATAATTTTGAAATAAGTGATTATTTAGAATTAAATTAAAAATATCTTAAGCACTAAGATATTTTTTTATTTCATCAATTGTTTTATTAAAATCATTATAATTTACATTAAACCATTTTATATCTTTCATTTGATTGTTAAACCAAGTATATTGTCTTTTAGCATATCTTCTTGTATTTCTTTTAATAAGTTCTTTTGCTTCTTCTAAACTAATTTCATTTTTAAAATATTTTTCAAGTTCCCTATAACCAATTATATAAGAAAAGTTTTTATAATGTTTTTGATAAAGATTTTCTGCTTCTTCTAATAATCCATTTTCAAACATTTTTTCTACTCTATCATTTATTTTATTATATAACTCTTCCCTATTAGCAGAAAGTCCAATTAGTTCAAAATCATATAGTTTGTTATTTATTTCATCAGTTTTTTCTACTACTTTACCAGTCTTTTTATAGTATGTTATATATCTTTCTAATCTTTTTCTATTATTTATATGAATATTATTATTTTTATCTATTTCATCTGCTATAGACTTTAATTCTTTATTTGAATACATAGAATAATCATATTTAGTATTATCTGTTTCTTCTAAATTATAATTATATAAAAGAGCTTTTATATAAAGTCCACTACCACCAACTATTATTACATTTTTATTTTCTTCTATAAATTTATCTAAAAGTTTTCTTCCATCTTTTTGATAATCATATAAAGTATAATTATCATTTAAAGATACTATATCAAGTAGATAATGACTTATTCCTTCTTTTTCTTCTTCTGTTATTTTAGCTGTTGCAATTAAGGGTTCCTTGTACACTTGAGTTGAATCAGCATTTAAAATAACTGCATTATATTCTTTAGCAAGACTAATTGATAAAGCTGTTTTTCCACTTGCAGTAGGTCCTACAATAACAATTATTTTACTCATGGCTACTCTCTCTATTTTTAAGTTCTAAAGTATATTCTCTAATTGGAACAATTTCACCATGTTCATTTAGAGTTAAATTATTATTAGCTAAATATTCAAAGAATTCACTTATACTTTGTTTAGTTTGATTTAAAATATTTTTCTCAAATTCTAAATAACTCATTTAATTCACCCTCTTAAATAATTTTTCTAATTCATATTTTGGATATTTAATAATAGTAGGTCTTCCATGTGGACAAGTATATGGAAATTCACATTTGAATAATCTATTTAATAACTCTTCTTCTTCAAGTGGACCTATATTTGTATTAGCTTTAACACTCATTTTGCATGCAAGACGAATAGCTGCCTTTTCATTAAATTTAATTCTATCAAATTTATTTTTAAATTCACCCATAAGTTCAAATATTCTTCTAGTACTTTCTTCTTCATATCCTTCTTTTAACCAAGATGGATGAGCTGTTACCCTAAATGTATTATCGCCAAATTCTTCTACTTCAAATCCTAATTTTCTAATTTCATCTAAATTATCTTTAATATTCATATATTCATTTTTAGAATATTCTAATTGTATTGGAAATAACATATCAGTTGTATATACTTTATCTTTTTTTAATTCTTGCATATATTTTTCATAATTAATTCTTTCATTCGCAGCATGTATATCTATCATATACATAATATCTTCATCTTGTGCGATTAAATATGTTCCAAGAGCAAGTCCTACTGGTTTTATAAATACATCTTCTTTTTTTATTTCAGATTCATTATAAACGACTTCTTCATCATTATCATCTAAATTTAATCTTAAACTTTCATATTTCTTTTCTTCAATCTTTTCTTCTTCATAAACATTACTAAATTTATCATTTAGTGTATATTCATTATAATCATTAACTGTATTTACTTCTTTACTTGGTGTATTATAACTAGTTTCTATATAACCTTTAAATGTATTATTACTTTGGTTTAGTGCTCCTTTAATAGTATTAAATAATAAATCAGTAAGGCTTTCTAATTTAGAAAATTTAATATCTTGTTTAGTTGGATGAATATTAACATCTATTATAGTTGGATCTGTTTCAATAGAAATTACTACTATTGGAAATTTATTTTCAGCAAGAACTGTATGATATGCATCTTTAATAGTTCTATTAACAGCCATATTTGTTACAACTCTTCCATTAACAAGTGTAATCATATTATTTCTATTAGATTTTTGTATATTTAAATTACTTATATATCCATTAATTATATAATCATAATTCTCAGCATTAATTTTAATCATATTTTTAGTAGTATTTAGTCCAAATATTTCATGTATAACTTTATATAAATCTCCACTACCACTTGTTTTTAATACTATTTTATCATCATTAATTAATGTAAATGATATATCTGGATGAGAAAGTGCAATTTTTTCTATAAATGCTGTTGTATTAGATAACTCTGTATTCAAACTTTTTAAGAATTTAAGTCTTGCAGGAGTATTATAAAATAATTCTTTTACTTCAATAATAGTACCTTTTCTCATACTACCTACTTTTTCACTTAATATTTTTCCTGCTTTAATATTAATAAGAGTTGATTCTTTACCATCATATGTATCAAGAGTAGTATTTGATACTGCAGAAATTGCTGCTAGGGCTTCACCCCTAAAACCAAGTGTATTTATAAAATATAAATCATTTTCATTTTTGATTTTACTAGTTGCATGTCTACAAAAACAAATTCTAGCATCTTCCCTACTCATACCAATACCATCATCAATTACTTTAATTAATTTAGTACCACTTTCAATTAATTCAATTTTAATATTTTTACTTTCTGCATCAATACTATTTTCAACAAGCTCTTTAACAACATTAGCAATTCTTTCAACTACTTCTCCTGCTGCTATTTTATTTATCAAGTTATCATTCATTACATTAATTTTACCCATACTATATCATACTCTTTCTTTTAGTTACTAATTTTAAATCTAAAATATGTATTTTAATACTACCCACTTTAGTTATTCTAATAAAACCAAGACCATTTATAATTATATCAGTAGGCTCTGTTATTTCATAACTAACACTTGGTAATATTCTTAATTTATCATTTTTAGCTTTAATTTTTTCATATCTTAATTTATCACTCATATAAAAACTAAAACTATTTGATTTTTCACTTATATTTTCAATTCTTAAAATATCATTTATTACAATTGAATAACCATTTCTTACTTGAAATGTTTTTACTTTTATCTCTTTTTTAGGATATAATTTTACTACTTTTTTATAATCTATAAAATTATATATTGCATCTTTATCTATAAATCCAGGAGTATCAACAATAGTTAATTTATTATCAAGTTTAATTGTAATATAAGAAGCTGTTGTATTTGGTATTGAACTAGTAGTAATAACTGGACTCATTAAATTACTAGTAAGTATATGATTTATAAATGTACTCTTACCACTATTAGTAAAACCAACTATATAAAGTCTTCTTACATTATCTTTTCTAATTTTATTTAAAAATGCATCAATATTATAATTTTTAACAGAACTAATACACATAACATTATCTGTATCAAATATATTATTTCTTACATATTCTATTATTTTCTTTTCTTTTAAACTTTTAGGTAATATATCTTTTTTAGTAATTAAAATATATTTTCTACTTCTAAATTTATTTATATATTTTCTTAAATTCTCATTTAAATTTAATGCATCTATTAGAAAAGCTACACATGAATACTCATCACTATTAATATTTCTAATTATTCCATCAGTATCTATTTTTTTATCAAGTACACTATATTCACCATAATGTTTAATTTTAAAACATCTCTCACAATAAAGAGATTTATCATAAACATTACTTCTTACAAATCCTTCTTTATTTACATTATCTGTTTGAAGTATACTTCCACACCCAATACACTTTTTATCATTCATAATATTTTCCTCTTAAAAATAAATCTTTTTTTTCTAAACTATTATATATAAATTTTTCAAATAATCTATTTATAAATGTAATTGTATAATCACTATCTGTAAGAGGGTTTACTAAAATACTAGTTATATCTAATTTATTCGCACCATAAATATCAGTAAGTAATTGATCTCCTACTGCTGCTAGTTCTGTAGATTTATATTTAAACTTTTCCATTATTCTTAAATATTTATTTTTCTTTGGTTTAAGAGAAAAAGCACAAGCATCAACATTTAAATATGTTTTAAATGGTTCTATTCTATATTTAGGACTATTAGACATAATAATTATTTTAAATCCTTTATCTTTAAGTTCATCAAATAATTTTTTAAGTCTTTTAGTTGGTAATTTAACATGTGGTGGAGTTAATGTATTATCTAAATCAAATAAAATACACCTAATACCTTTTTTATATAATTTATCATAATTAATATAATATATACTTTTTTCATAAATATCTGGCATATAATTTTCTATCATGTATTCCACCTTCTTTATATATAAATTATAACAATTTTTTAAACTAAAAAAAAGAGTTAGTGAGTATTTAATAAATAATTTAATTATTTATAATTTCTACTACTCTATTAATTATATAATTCTTAGTATCTTCAAAACTTATTTTTAATGATACAGATATTTCATTATATAAATATTTTTCTGCTTGTTTAAAATAAATATTATCTTTTTCACTTAATTTTTTATTATTTTTAAGTCTAGTATCATTTCTTAAATAAGCTGTTTTAATAATTTTAATTAAGTCTTCATGATTACCATTATATAATAAATCTTTATATGTTCTTTCTAAGAGTTTATCATTTATATTTGTAAGTGGTTCAATTTCTGGTATTTTATTAATTAAATCATTTGCATCTTTCTTACTCATAACATCTCTTATATAACCCATTTTATTATTAGTAGGAGTATCTATTATTAATGATTCATCATCTATTGGAGATAAAATATAATAGTCAGTTTTATTTAGTTTATTATTTTTAATTTCTTTTACTTTACATACATCTTTTTTATATACAATAAAGTCTCCTACATTATATAATTTATTCATTTGTACCCTCCTTTCCTTTAAATCCAGATTTAAGTAATATTATTGCTAGAATGAATGATAATATATCTGAAATTATTGCTGAATATAACATAGTTACAACACTTTTTGATAAATATGCAAGTATTACAATAGCTGGTACAAAGAATATTACATCTCTTGATATTGCAAGTAGAGTTGATTTAAAACTTAATCCCATAGATTGTAATATTATTGAAATAGATTTAATTTGACAAGTAAAAATAATACCACCTAAGAATATTTTTATACAATATCTTGCATATTCCATATATTCAAAACTATTATTTTTACCAAATATATTGATAATAAAATCTGGGAATAATTCAAATATTAAGAATGCTATTAAACCAATTATTAAATTAGTAATTAAAATATATTTGATAGTTTCTTTTACTCTTTTATAATTTTTAGCTCCCATATTATATCCAATAATACTCATACCTCCAAGAGATACACCAATTACAATAGATATAACTATTCCAAATACTTTCATAACTATTCCTATTACTGCAAGTGGAGTAATAACACCATATGGAGTATGTAATGAAGACATAGTAGTATATCCATATTTATTTACTAAATTATTTGCAACTGTCATTATAATTACTATAGCAATTTGAGTAATAAATGATGACAAACCTAATAATAATGATTTTTTGCATATATTTTTATCTAATTTAATTGATTCTTTTGTTATTTTAAATGAAATAGATTTTCTAAAGTATAAAATACTTAATATAAATGTTAAAAATTGTCCAATTATTGTTGCTATAGCTGCTCCTTTAACACTTAATTTAAATACAAATATAAATATAGGATCTAATATAATATTACAAATAGCACCACTAATAGTACATATCATTGCATATTTTGGACTTCCATCACTTCTAATACTCGCGTTCAGTCCTTGACCTATAATATAAAAAGGAAGTCCATAGCATATAATTCTAAAATAATCTTTAGCATAGTTATAACATTCTATTTCATTTGGATTTGCTCCAAATAAAGATAATATCTGGCTTTGAAACATTAATCCAATAATAGTTAATATTAAAGATATAATTATTAATAAGATTAAAAAATTTCCAATAGATTTATTAGCATCATTTTTCTTTTTAGCACCTAAAGATAAATTAAATAAAGCACTAGCTCCATCTCCAATTAAAAGTGAAAATGCAAGTGATATTACAGTAAATGGATATACAATATTAGTTGCAGCATTACCATATTCTCCAGCAGCGGACCATCCTATAAATATTTGATCTACTATATTATATAAAGCAGATACTATCATACTAATAACACAAGGTATAGCAAATATTCTAATTAATTTTGATATTTTTTCGTTTTCTAAATCAATTTTTTTCATAAATTTTCTCCTTTTTAACATTAAAAAACACGTAAGCCCTTATACAATTGGACTTACGCGATTGCTACACATTGTGATAATTTGACTTATGCTCATCTGAGCAATATAAATTATATCACTTTTTTGAATTTAATGTAAGTAAAAATTTTTAATTTTAATATCTTCTATGTTTATTATTAAGTGTTTTTTGATATGAATTTATTTCTGTATTATATTTTTTTAAACTAATATAATTTTTTATAGTTTTAATATCAATCATTCCAGATGTTATTGGTAAAATTAAAATACACACAAGTATTTTTAATAAATCTTGTGATTGTAGTTGTAATAAATTTTGACTTTCTATTATATAATCAATAAATTCATAAATATTATATCCATTAAATGCTGTGAATCCTAATGAAAGAGGAATTTGCCAAAATAAATTATTTCTTACTTTATTCTTTTCATATTGCATTTCACTAACAAAACCTTCCCTTGATATATTAGTTAATGCAATATTAGATAATCTAAATATGTTATTAGAATCATCTCTAAGTTTCTCTAATGATTCTATTTTTTTCTCATGTGGTAAACTAGAATGACATACTTCATATACATCACTTGGTTTAATACCTTTTCTTAAATTTATTTCTTTTTTTAATTCAACAAAAAATTCATCTAAAGTTAGCATTTTTATTCCTTCTTTCTATAAAAATATATTTAAGACTAAAAGATTATATCAATTAAATATATTTATGTCAATCAAAAAAAGACTAATAAAGTCTTTCTTCATATTCAAATTCTTGATCTAATATACAAACTGTATCTCCTTCTTTAGCACCAAGTTCTTTAAGTTCATCATCTACACCAAGACTTTTAAGTTTACGAGCAAATCTTAAAGCAGATTCATCACTATTAAATCTAGTCATTTTAAGTAGTTTTTCTAATTCTTCTCCACTAACTAACCATTTATTATTACCAATTCTAGTAATTTTATATGGTTTTTCATGTTTAAATTCATATAATACATAATCTTCAAATTCATTATTTTTATATATTTCTTCATCTGGAATAGTTTTTAATATTTCGGAAAGTTTAAATATTAATTCTTTTACTCCCATTTTAGTTGCAGCACTAACTTCAATAACTTCTATATTTGGAAATTCATTTTTAAATCTTTTTAGGTTTTCTTTAGATACTTCTAAATCCATTTTATTAGCAACAACTATTTCTTTTTTATTATATAATGTTTCATCAAACTCTTTGATTTCATTTCTAATTATTTTATAGTCTTCAATTACATCTCTATTATCAACTTGTGCCATATCAAGTACATGACATACTATTTTACAACGAGATGCATGTTTTAAAAATTTATCTCCAAGACCTACCCCTTTACTAGAGCCTTCAATAAGTCCTGGTAAGTCTGCTACTACAAAACTATAGTCACCTGACTTTACAACTCCTAAATTTGGAACTAATGTTGTAAAATGATAATCAGCAATTTTTGGTTTAGCTGCACTAATTACACTAATTAATGAGCTTTTACCTACTGAAGGGAAACCAACAAGACCAACATCAGCAAGTAATTTTAATTCACAAAGTATATTTCTTTCTTCTCCAGGTTCTCCAAGTTCACTAGTATAAGGTGCTTTATTTTTATTTGTCATAAAAGCAGCATTTCCTTTACCGCCACGACCACCTTTAGCAACAATACATTCTTGAGCATCTTCAACTAAATCACAAATAATTAAATTAGTATTTGTATCTTTAATAGTAGTACCAACAGGAACCATAACAATAGTATCTTCTGCAGAAGAACCAGTTTGATTTCTTCCCCTACCCATTTGTCCACTATCAGCTTTTAATATTTTTTTATATCTTAAATCTATTAGTGTTCTAAGCCCTTTATCTGCTTTAAAAATAATATTTCCACCTCTTCCACCATTGCCACCATCTGGTCCACCTAGTGGAACATATTTTTCACGCAAAAAAGATGTACATCCGTCTCCACCTTTACCAGCTATTAATTTAAGGTTAACTTCATCTATAAACATATTTGTCCCCTCTTTTCATAAATGTATTTTAGCAAAATAAATATTAAACTTCAATAGTAATACATTAAAAAAGATGTCACTAAGACATCTTATATATACATAGGTGCATGCTTAAAGAATTTTTCTTCAACTGTATCTATATTTGTTTCATTTACTAAAGTTACTTTACCACTTTCAAGTGATTTTTGAACATCAATTAGTCTTTGATTCTTAGAACCTCTAAATAGAAGTGATAAATCTCTTTGTTCTAATATAAATCTTCCATCTACTAGAACATCAATATTCTTTAAAAATTCTAAATATATTGGTTTAGATTTAGCAAGTTCCATTAATTCTTCATAAGTAAATCCTGTATATACCCAAATATTTAAGCCTTTCTTTTTAGCATATTCAGCTATTATATTACAAGCTTCTGGTTGATACATAGGATCTCCACCACTAAATGTAAGACCTGTTTGATATTCTAATTCATCTATAGCTTCTAGTACCATATCAATTGGAACAAGTCCACCACCATTAAAATCATGTGTTTGTGGATTTTGACAACCTTTGCATTTATGTCCACATCCTTGTGTCCATAAAACTGCTCTTAAACCTGGTCCATCTACAATACTATCAGTTTGTAAATCAGCAGCTAAACGAATTTCATTAATTTTCTTTGATTCCATGAGTAACTCTATCTTCTACTTCACTTCTTTTAGCATTATTAAATCTATCAAGTGTTCCAACTAAATATCCTGTAATTCTTCTGATTCGTTCAAATTTTACACCTTCACCCACTGTTTTTTTTGCTTTTTCATTTTTCATTTTTTATTACCTCTTTCCTTTTTTATTATTAACGACCACAGCAGTCGTAACAATTAACTTTTTCCATTTCTACGCCTTCGCCTTCATGTCTTCCACATCTAGGACAAACATCTTTAATAACACCTACATATCCACATACAGGATCTCTATCAACTGGATGGTTAATAGCTCCATATCCTATATCATTATCATGCATTATTCTAACAACTGATTCAAATGCATCTACATTATTTACTGTATCTCCATCAAGTTCTATATAAGAAATATGTCCTGCATTTGTATATTTATGATATTTACCTTCAACTTCAATCTTATGTTTAACAGTTGTTTTATAATAAACTGGAACATGGAATGAATTTGTATAGTATTCTCTATCAGTTATTCCTTTAATCTTTCCATAAATTGATCTATCAATTCCTACAAATCTTCCAGATAATCCTTCAGCTGGAGTTGCTAGTAATGTAAAGTTCAAATTATATTCTTTTGAATATTCATCACATTTTTCTCTCATGTGTTTAATAATTTCAAGTCCTAATTTTTGTGCTTTTTCACTTTCACCATGATGTTCACCAATTAATGCTTTTAATGTTTCTGCAAGTCCTATAAATCCAATTGATAATGTACCATGTTTAAGTACTGTTCTAAGTTTAGAGTGACTATCTAGTTTTTCACTATTTAACCAAACATGAGAACCAAGTAAGAATTTAAAGTTGTTTATTGATTTAGAACATTGACATTCAAATCTTTGAAGTAATTGTCCTTTAACTAAATCCATCATTTCATCAAGTTCTTCGTAGAAGCCTTTCATATCAGCTTTAGTTCTTTCTCCTAGAGCAATACCATGTTTAAGTCCTATTCTTGGTAAATTTATTGATGTGAAACTTAAATTTCCACGACCTGGTGTAACTTCTGGTCCACATACATTTCCAATAACTCTTGTTCTACATCCCATATAACAAACTTCAGTATTAAAGTCACCTTTAACTAAATATGGTTTATTAAATGATGAATCTAAGAATGAGAAGTTTGGAAATAATCTCTTAGCAGATACACGACAAGCAAGTCTAAATAAATCATAACTTGGATCTTCTTTATTATAGTTAACTCCTTCTTTTACTTTAAATATTGATATTGGGAATATTGGAGTTTCACCATGACCAAGTCCAGCATCTGTTGCTAGTAAATAATTTTTAATAACCATTCTTCCTTCAGGACTTGTATCAGTTCCAAAGTTAACTGAACTAAATGGAACTTGAGCCCCAGCTCTTGAATGCATTGTATTTAAATTATGAATAAATGCTTCCATTGCTTGATATGTACTTCTATCAGTCTTATTAATAGCAAGTTTATATCCATATTCAAATATTTCCTTTAATTTTTCACTTTTATTTGTAAATTCATCAAATAAACTCATATCAAATTCAATACTTTCAAGTTTATCTATTATTTCTTCTACTTTATCAAAATTTACAAATTCTTTAAATCCTTCAAACTCTATTAAATTAAATAATGTTTGTTTATATTCTTTCTTAAATGTTTTAAGTACACCTGGTGCCATATAATAATCAAATGCAGGAATACTTTGTCCACCATGTTGTTCATTTTGATTTGCTTGAATAGCAATTGCTGCTAGTGCTGAATAACTAGCAATACTATTTGGTGTTCTTAAATATCCATGACCTGTTGAAAATCCTGTTTTAAATAATTTATTTAAATCTATTTGCATACAAGTAGTTGTACCCATAGCCCAGAAATCTAAATCATGAATATGTATTGCTCCTTCATCATGAGCACGAGCATATTTACTATCAATTAAATATGCTTTTGCAAATTCTTTTGATACAGTTGAACCAAAATGTAACATAGTTCCCATTGGTCCATCTCCATCGACATTTGCATTTTCTCTTTTAGCATTTTCTTCTGTTGCTGATTTTAAACCAAGTGATTCAATTGCTTTAACAAATTTATGTTGTTGTTTTACTACAAATGCTTCTCTTGATGCAGCTCTTCTTTCTCTATAACCTTTAAATGATTCATATACTTCTGTATATTTCATTTTTTGTAATACTTCTTCAATTGCATCTTGTACATCTTCAACACCAATTGTTTTTCTATCTTTATATTCTTTTTCTATATAATCAAGTACTTTTTCTTTTACTTTGTTAACATTTTTTTCGTCATACTCTTCATATACACTATCAAAACCCTTTTTTACAGATATAGCAACTTTTATTGGATTAAAGCTAACCCTTTGACCACTTCTTTTAACAACAACTATATCATTAAAAAAATCCCTTTCCATAATACTACCTCACCTTTCACAAGTTATTATTTTTATAACCTAAATAAATATTATCTCAAAATAAAAAAATTGTAAATGTTTTTTTATATATTTTTTTTAAAAAAATTAAAATTTTACATCTTGACTTTTTTAAAAAAGTTACTTTAAAAAACATTTGCCCTTTATTTAAAAGAAAAAATTAAAAATTGATAAAATTGTTCGCTTTACACTATTGTTTTTTATTCATTTTTTTATTAATTATTTCATTTATTTTTATTTGTAATGTTTTACTTTTCATAATGATAATATAGACCTATTTTTATTGACTTTATATAGAATTTATGCTATTATAACCGCGATTTATGGGGGAATAAATTTATGGACTATGAATTAATGATTCAAACATTAAATTTATTAGACGATGCATATAAAAAAATAGATAGCATTAGTGAATTTAAAACAGATTACCAAGAAATGGAAAAACAAATTATTGCTTATAAAAAAGAATTAAACAGAATCAATCCATCTTCTAATAACTTTGATTATGATAAAATGTATGCTACTAAAAATAAAGATTTAATATTTTTAAATAAAACAATTAAAAGCATAAATGATTATATTGATAAAATAATCACTAATCTTAATTTATTTAATGATATTAATACACTTGATCAAGATTTATTAAATAATAATTGTGACAAACGTAAATTTAATGAACAAATAAGTACTTTATTATATGATATTAAAAATTATTCTAAATTACAAAATACAAACAATAATAAATTAATTGAAATCTATCCTACTTTATATAAAATAATAAAACTAGAATTTAGATTAAAAGGTTTTTCTTCTATATTAAATTCAATAATAGAAAATAATATTGATATTTCTTATTTAGAAAAACTAGTTAAAGAAGATACTAAATCATTAAACATAGATATAAAAGATAATTTACAAGATAATATATTTTATATTGCATTTAATGAAGATAATTATACTAATGAAATAATAGAAAAATTAATAGATAAAAAAGACGATTATTTTGAAAGTAAAAAAGAATATGAGAATTACTTAGAATTAAAAGATAAAGTATCATTAAATCAAAGTGAAATAAAAAGAAAATTAAACAAAAAAAGATTAAAAATATCAGCATCTATACTTGGAACATTTACCCCAACATTATTATCTCTTATAACTTTTGGAACATTTTATGCTAATCTTAACAAAAATATTAATTTACAATATACACCTATAAAAGAAACTGAAACTATAGAAGATACTATTTATTATGATAATTTTAATCAAAAAGAAGCAAGTTATAAAGAATATTATAGTGATAAAATTAAATTAATAACTTTAGCCACTATATTATGTTTTATGTGTGATGGAGTAACTAGTATGCTTATAGCTTTAATACCTTTTTCTTCAGATATTATAGCTTATCCATTTCTTTGGCAAATATTAATAAATTTAGGGGAACCTGTTTATAAAAAAGAAAATACTTATAAAGTAACTCTTACAGCATTAAAAGAATTATTAAAAGATTATAGTAATACTAAAGATCAATTGAATATTAAAGAAAATGGTGAAATATATAGTAAAAAACAATTAAAAGAACTTAAAAATAACTTATTAAAAGCACAAAAATCTTATAATGAACTTTTAGAAAAATACAATTATATGAATAATGTATTAGAAGAAAAAGGATTTAATAAAGAATTAGCTAAATAATATATCCTATTATATATTAATATTTACTATATTAGGAACCCCCATTTTTATTGACTTTTTGTAGTACTTATGCTATAATAACCCCAATTTTAAAAAGGGGGAAAATAAATTTATGGATTATGAATTAATGATTCAAACATTAAATTTATTAGACGATGCATATAAAAAAATAGAAAGTATTAGTGAATTTAAAACAGATTACCAAGAAATGGAAAAACAAATTATTGCTTATAAAAAAGAGTTAAATTCTATTAATCCATCTGCTAATAATTTTAATCAAAATAAAATGTATGCTACTAAAAATAAAGATTTAATATTTTTAAATAAAACAATTAAAAGTTTAAACGATTATATTGATAAAATGAGCGTTAGTCTTAATTTATTTAATGATATTGATACACTTGATCAAGATTTATTAAATAATAATTGTGATAAGCGTAAATTAAATGAACAAATTAGCACTTTATTATATGATATTAAAAATTATTCTAAATTAAAAAACACAAATAGTGACAAATTAATTGAAATCTACCCTACTTTATATAAAATAATAAAGTTAGAATATAGATTAAAAGGTTTTTCTTCTATATTAAATTCAATAATAGAAAATAATATTGATATTTCTTATTTAGAAAAACTAGTTAAAGAAGATACTAAATTATTAAATTTAGATACAAAAGATACTTTACAAGATAATATATTTAATATTGCATTTAATGAAGATAATTATACTAATGAAGTAATAGAAAAATTAACAGATAAACAAGATGATTATTTAGAAAGTAAAAAAGAATATGATGATTATTTAGAATTAAAAGATGAAATAGCATTAAATCAAAGTGAAGTAAAAAGAAAATTAAAAAAAGGAAAACTATATATAATATCTTCTATTATTAGAACATTTGGTCCAACTTTATTATCTCTTATAGCTATGGGATCAATTTATTCTCATCTTAATAAAAACTTTAATGAACAATATACACCTATAAAAGAAACTGAAACTATAGAAGATACTATTTATTATGATAATAAAAATGGAACTGAAATAAATTATCAAGAATATAGTGAAATTAAAGATAAATTAGTTATTGAATCTTCAGTATTTTGTTTCCTTTTTGATGGTATAGTTACTGTTCTTTTGCATTCAATTTGTTTTCTTGAATATATTGTAGCTTTCCCATTTGCATGGCAATTATTAGCACTAATCATGGGTGACTTTCAATATACTTATATAGCTGCTCTTGGTGAATTACTAGCATCAATAATAAGTTATGTACATGATAAAGATAAATTAAATATTAAAGAAACTGGTGAAACATTTAGTAAAAAACAATTAAAAGAACTTAAAAATAATTTATTAAAAGCACAAAAATCTTATAATGAACTTTTAGAAAAATACAATTATATGAATAAAGTATTAGAAGAAAAAGGTTTTAATAAAGAATTAAGTAAAGAATACCATGAAGTATTTAATGAAAAACAATTAAAAGAAGAAAATGAATTTAATAAAGTCTTAACAAAACAATATTGAAAGAAAATATAAATTACTATATAATATATACTCACCTACTTAATATTGAAGGAAGGATAAAATATGAACTATAATAATATAATACAATTACAAAATAGAATTAATAAGATTAATCAAAATATATCAAAAATAGATGATTATAAATATGATACAAGTGATTTAAAATATAGATCTTATAATTTACAAAAAGAGCTTAATGATATAATTGGTGAAAAGAATAATTATTCAAAATATACATTTGCTAGTGAAACAGCAAATATAACTGAAGAAGCAATAAATAAATTATTTTTAAGTGTTGCATCACTTGAAAAAGAAATAGATAAATTAAATAAATATTTTAGTATTTTTAAAGATATAAATATTATTAAAAATGAATTAAATGATAATATAGCTGATTTTAAATTAAAACAAATAATTTATATAATCAAAAGTGATTTAGAATATTTTGAAAATATTAAAAAAGATGGATATACTTTTGAAAAAGAAGAAGATACATATAAAATTATTTATGAAGTAATAAAAACTGAGTTTAGAAAAGAAAACTCATCTACTCTATTTGATTATGTTTCTAATATTAATTATATAAAACAATATTTAAAAAAATTTATTGCTGAAGATACTATTAAATATATAAATGAAATTGATGTAAATAAAAGATCTAATGAATTTTTTAGTTTAACTGAAATAGATAGATTACTTACATATTTAATTTCTATGAATGAAAATAATTATAAAGATGAAATATTAGATAAAGTAAAATCTTATAAAATAAAATATAATGAATTAATTAAAGAAATAGAACATTTAGAAAGCCTTAAAAATATGAATGTTAAAGATAAAAACATTAAAAAAGATAAAATTAAAGCTGCTAAAGACAAAATAAAGGATTATATATTACCTGCTATACTTTCTCTATCTTTATTAATTACATCTCAAAATATATCTAATCAAGTATCTAATAAATATTTAAGAAAAAGTAATGTACAAACAACTGTATATGATACTATGGATGATAGTATCACTATTACAAATAGTTTTGACTATAATGTACTTATTCCAGCTTATAAAGATGATGTAATTGTAACAAAATATTCTGATGTTACAGAAGATAAAACAAGATACGTTAGTACTTATAAATATAAAAATGATGGTAGAAATATAGAAGATTATTCTACTCTTCATGATAATTCACATATTGTATTTAATACTATTCAAGATAATACTAAAAATAATGATGAAGAATATACAACTGTTTCAATTACTGATGTAGATTATTATAATTATATAATTAGTAATTTAAAATATTTATTAAGTTTAGTGTGTTTAGTATTATGGGCTTTAGTAGATGTATTACTAGCAGATGTTACAGCTCCTTCAAATAGAACTTCAAGTCCTTTTATAATAATGTTACTAGCAGACAAAGATGTTAGAAAGAATGCTCTTAATAATATTAAAGAATCTATTAAAACTATAAAAGAAGTAGAGCATTTAATGAATGAAAAAGAAAATGGCGAAATATATGATAAAGAATATTATAAAAAACTAAAATTGAATTTAAAAAAATTAGAAAAACAATATAATGAAATGATAAAAGATTTAGAAAAATATAAGGAATTATTTAATTATAATAATATTGAACTTAAATTAAAATAAAAAAGGAAGATTTAAATATGACATATGAAGAATTTATAAAATGTAAATCTATTTTAAATGAAGTAAACTATAAAATTGAAAAAATTGAATCATATGGTTTTGATACTAATGATATAAAAGTATTAAGAGATAAACTTAATAATGACATAAATAACTCACTTGAAAGTATTAATACACCTTCATTTACAAATAATACAAACTCTAATAAACAATTATTAAAGAAAGAAAAAACTAATAATTCTAACTTATTAGAAAGTGTAATTGATTATGATAAAATAATTAATAAATATTTAAATAGTTTTAAAATAATTGATGAATATAAATTAATTGAAAAAGAATTAACTGATGATATAACTATAACTAAATTAAATAACATATTAGATAAACTATTTGTATTAATTAGTAACTATAAAGAATTAAAAGATACTGGATATGAAAATATAGAAGAAAAAGAAATATATGCATTATTATATAAAATAATAAAAATGGAATTTAGAATAAAAGATAGATCTATTCTACTTAAGTTTTTATTATATAATTATGATTACATATATAATGATTTATTAGAACTAGTTAATCAAGATATTGAAAAATATATAAACAATAAAGATATTTATAAAAGATTTAATGAAATTATATCATACGAAGACTTAGATGAAACAATGATATATTTACTTTCTATGAATGAAAATAATCAAAAAGAAAAAGTATTTAATGAAGTAATTGAAGCTAATAATAATTTATTAAAAGCAAAACAAGAATATGAAACATTAAAGAATTCAAAAAATAAACAATCAATATATAAAGATGAAGCTAAAGATATTAAAAAGCATATGAAAAAAGCTATAATAATTAATTCATTATGTAAAATAATGGCAGTACTTGCTTTATTTGGAATTATTAAAGGTTCACAAACATTAAAAAATAATTCAAAAAATTACAATACTACAATGGAAGTATATGATACATTATTACCTGATACAGATTATACAAATGAATATACTGATTATAGTGAAAATCAAGTAATAGTTACAGACTATAAAATACCAACTGAAGATAATTTTATGGATGCTAATATTAAAATTAATCAATATGTATTTGATTATGATGGAAGAGATTTAGAAGATTATGCTAATTTAGATTTTGATAACTTAACTCCAACAAATTCAAATCTTATAAATAATTTAGATGGAAAAGAAAAAGAACATACTGTAGTAAAATTAGTTAAAAATATTGATTATGAAGATAAATATTCAAGTACTGGAGAATTTATAGAAACAGTTGGATTATCAATACTAGTTCCAGCAGAAATACTTTTAGCATTATTAAATAATGTATATGATTTTAGAATTTCTGATGAAAATAAATACCATGTTACACCTTCAGTATTAAGTATATTGACTAAATATCCATATAAAAATCTTAAATTTATTATTGATGACTTAAAAGAAATAAGTAAATTATTAGAAAATAAAGAAAATGGTGTTGTTTATAATAAAGAAAATTTAAAATTATTAAAAAAGAAAATTAATGAATTAGAAAGACAATATAATGAAATATTAGATAGCTATCAAAATATTGAAGTGTTAGCTCATTATAATGATAAAACATTAGAATTAGGATTAAAATAAAAGAAACAAATAGTTTCTTTTATTTTGTAATAAAGAACTTTTAAAAAAGTATAATTTATTATGAAAGAATTATTAAATAGAATTAAAAATTATTTAAAAAATATAATGTTATTTACTACAAGTTATTCATTAAATGTATTTGCAGAACCCCTATCCCATGAAGATGAAGAATATTATATAAATGAATTTTTAAATGGTAGCAAGGTTGCTCGTAATAAATTAATTGAACATAATTTAAGATTAGTTGCTCATATTGTAAAAAAATATGAAACTAAAAATACATCTTCTGATGATTTAATTAGTATTGGTACTATTGGTCTTATTAAAGGAATAGATTCTTATAATAAAGATAAAGGAGTTAAACTAACTACTTATGCAGCTAAATGTGCTGAAAATGAAATATTAATGTATTTTAGAAGTAATAAAAAATATAATAATAATTTAAGTTTAAATGATGTTATTGCTCATGATAAAGATGGTGGAGATATAACACTAATTGATGTACTTGAAGAAAATACAGAAAGTGTTGAAAGTAATATTGAATTAAAAGATGATATAAAACATTTAACTAAATATTTAAGTGTATTAAATGAAAGAGAATTAAAAATTATTAAAATGAGATATGGACTTTTAAATGAAAAAGAAAAAACTCAAAAAGAAATAGCTAAATTATTACATATTTCTAGAAGTTATGTATCAAGAATAGAAAAAAGAGCATTAATTAAAATGCTCAGAGAATTTATTAAAAATAATAATATTTAATTTGCTTTACTTAATTCTTTAAATTTTTTACCTATTCTAAACATAGCATTTTCTACATATTTTTTATCTTTATCTATAAGTTCTGCTACTTCAGAATTATTAAGCCCACTAAGTCTTAAATCAAATATATTCTTTTCATTCTTACTTAATTTTGATTTGATTTGTTCTATTCTTTCTTGTTTTTCTTCTTCTTTAAATATTAATTTATCTGGGTCAGTACTACCATCATTAAATATTTCATAATAATTATAATTAGTATCTTCAATTAATTTATCTAATGGAAATGAATTATTTAATATTCTATTTTTCATTCTAAATGAATTTCTCATAGCAGATATTAATGTACTTTTAATACATGCATTTGCATAAGTATAAAAAGTAACTTCTTTCTTTTCATCAAATGTATTAATCGCATGAATTAGTCCAATTAGACCTTCTTGATATAAATCAGATATTTCCATACCAATTATATTATATTCTTTTAAATATTCTTTTAATGTAGCTAAAATACAATTTTTATATTTACTTATTAATATATTTGCTGCATCTTCATTATTTTCAGCACATAAATAAACAAGTTCATTATCATTTAATGTTTTATAATCCATATACTCACCTATTTATATTTCATTATTTCATATATTAATATTCCACTAGCAACACTTGCATTTAATGAATTAATTTTTCCTTTCATTGGAAGTGATATAATTTCATCACAAGAAGAAGATACTATTTGTTTAAGGCCATGACCTTCACTACCTATTATTAAACATGTTTTACCATCATATTTTATACTTCTATAGTCTTTTCCTTTCGCATCAGATCCATAAACCCAATAACCCAAATCTTTTAATTTACGAATAGTATTTGATAAATTTACTACTTCTACTATTTTTGTATATGAAAGAGCTCCACTTGATGTTTTATATACAGTACTATTAACACTAACACTTCTATTTTTAGGAATAATTATATAATCTACTCCAGCACATTCACAAGTACGAATTATCGCACCAAAATTATGTGGATCTTCTATTGAATCTAACATAACTATAAAATTAGATTTATCATCTTTTTCTATTTCATTAATACTTAAATAATTAAATTCTTCTATATCTAATGCTATTCCTTGATTAGTACTACTACCACACATTTTATCTAGTTTATTCTTATCCATATGAAATTTATGTAAATTCATTTTATTAATTTTATTTAAAATACTTTCATCTTTAAAATTATTATCTAAAAATACTTTATATATTTTTTTATTACTATTAAGTATTTCATTTGCTACATTTTTTCCATATACTAGCATAACACCCTCCATAACTCAATAAAAACATTTTATCACAAAAAAAGAAAATTATATAGTTTAATTTTCTTTATATTTAGAAATTTATTTCTTTTTCTATTGTGTTATATAAATCATCTAATTTTGGCTTTTTCATTTGAATAAATATTATGTATAAACCTATAAGAATCATTATAACACTTACAAATTGTGCCATCTTAATATTGAAAAGCATTAAACTATCTGTTCTAAATATTTCAATTACAAATCTAATAATTCCATACCATAATAGATAGAACCCAAATATTTGACCATTTTTAGTATATTTTCTTCTTCTTATTATAAGCATTATTATAAAACCAAATAAACAAGCAAGTGATTCAAAATAGAACATTGGTAAATGATAATTACCATTAATATACATATTATCTATTACAAATTGTGGTATTATTTTCATTCCTACAAGTTTATCATATGTTACTGCTGTACCATAAGCTTCACCATTAAAGAAATTACCCCATCTACCAATTGCTTGTGCAAGTAATACAGCTGGTACTATTATATCTAACATTTTTAAAAGATTAACTTTATATTTCTTACAATATCTAATTATTACTAATAACCCCATGATTAGGCCACCATGTATTGCAAGACCACCATGCCATATCATAAATATTTCTTTTATATTACTTCCATAATAATCCCAATTAAATATAACATAATATAATCTTGCTCCAATAATACCAAATATTATTGACCAAAACATCATATTAAATACAAATTCTTTTTTTATTTGATATCTTCTACTCTCTGCCATAATTAATATATATGCAATTATTACACCAGATAATATAAGTACACTATACCATGTAATTTCAAAACTACCAATTCTTACTAACACTGGGTCCATAAACTATCTTCCTCCTACATTTTTTGTAATTAAATTATCAAATATTATTCTCATAACACTTATAAATATTGCTATTATAAACATTGAGAAAAATCCACTAATATTAAATGCACTTCCCATAAGAAAATCACATAATTTTAATATTATTATATTTACAATTGGATATGCTATTCCAAAAGTTAATATATTTAATGGTAAAGTCCAATATATTAATAATGGTTTTACTGTATAATTTAGTACACTAAGTATTACAGCAGCTATAATTGCATACATAAAACTTTTTATATATAGCTTAGCAAATATTCCTTGAGCAATATATAAAACTAATGCATACACCACAATACCAACTGCTATTTGTAATAAATCCAATTTTGGATCATCATCATTATATAATTTATATATTCTTGTTTTTTCCATACTCCTATTTACAATTGCTTAAATAGCTTTCGTAACTATTGCCTCCCTCAGTTTCATAAACGTAGTTTCCACTACTACCACAATAAAGATAAGTTTGTCCTGTATCATATACACCTTTTTCATTTATCTTTAAAACTATTATTCCATTACATGGAACATCTCTATATAATATAGTATCAAAATAATCTTTATCTTGTAGCATATTTACACATAAATATTTATTTTCTGTATCAAGTGTTCTAAAATTATCATTACAATGATCTCTATAAGTTTGATTAATTGGATGAGTACAATAATCTTGAATATAAAGTCTAGCTGCATCAAGAGCTGTTGCTTCTTGAGTATGCATAGTTTTATCAAGACTATCAGTAAATATACCTATAACATTAGGTAAAACAACTATTACCAAAACTGCCATTATTGCAATTACTGCCATTAATTCTATTAATGTAAATCCTTTTTTCATATTTTTCATTTTCATATCTTCACCATATTTATTTTATCATTTTATAGTTATACGTTCAATAATAAACGTAAAAAAACATGTAAAATACACAAAAAAACAACCATTAAGGTTGTAATTTAATTATTTATTTTCTTCTTTAGTAACTTTAATAGCTTCTTTTCCTTTATAGTATCCACACTTAGTACATGCTCTATGAGGAGCTACTACAGCACCACAATTACTACAAGTTGTAACAGTTGGAGCACTTTTCTTTAAATGAGTTCTTCTTTGTCTTTTAGCAGTTTTACTAATTCTTCTAAAAGGTAATGCACCAAATAAAGTAATATCTAATTTCATTTTTATTCCTCCTTCACATCAAGATAAGATTTCTTCTTTGCTAATGTATTTTCTCATAAATAATAAAAAATATCAAGTAAAATTAATCATTTTTTATAAAAATTGTAGTTTTTTTATTAATTTGTTATAATATCTTATGAAAAAAAGGAGTATTTATGAAAAATATAATAGGAATTATAGTTGAATATAATCCATTTCATAATGGACATTTGTATCAAATAGAAAAAATAAAAGAAAAATATAAAGATTCTATTATTATTGTATGTATGTCTTCTTCATTTACTCAAAGAGGGGACATATCTATTTTAAATAAATGGGATAAAACTAAAGTGTCTATTTTAAATGGTGTAGATATTGTAATAGAACTTCCCTATGTATTTTCTACTCAAAGTAGTGATATATTTGCTCATTATTCATTAAAACTTTTAAATTCCCTACATATAGATACTCTATGCTTTGGAAGTGAAACTGAGAATATAGATGAAATAATTAACTGTGCTAAAACACAAATTAATAATAAAGAATTTGATTTAAAAGTAAAAGAATATTTAAGTTTAGGAATAAACTATCCTACTGCATTAAATAAAGCTTTAAAAGACTTAAATAATTATGAAATAAAGAGTCCAAATGATTTACTAGCACTAAGTTATATAAAAGAAATAATTAAAAATAATTATAATATAGAATTATTTAATATAAAAAGGACTAATGATTATCATGATCTATTAGATGACTCTAACATAGTATCTGCATCTAATATTAGAAATAGAATTATAAATAATCAAAGTATTAAAGATAAAGTACCACAAAATGTATATGAAATACTTAAAAATAAAAATATTAATAATGATAAATATTTTGAATATTTAAAATATAAAATATTATCAGAAGAAAACTTAGAAAAATATTTAGATGTAGATGAAGGATTAAATACAAGAATAAAAAGTTCTATTAATAAATCAAAATCATTAGATGAATTAATTCAAAATATAAAAACTAAAAGATATACTTATAATAAAATATCAAGAATGCTAAATCATATATTATGTTCATTCACTAAAGATGAAAATAAAGATTTAGATATTGAATATATTAGAATTTTAGGATTTAGTAATAAAGGACAAAAATATTTAAATGAAATTAAATCTAATTTAGCTTACCCTATTTTAAATAAATATGATACTAAAAAATATAAAACACTTAAAGTAGAAAAAAGAATTACTGATATTTATTCTTATATTTATGAAGATATAAGTAGTGATGAAATAAAAAATAAACCTATTTCATATTAATCCCCCTTGACATTATATATATATATAATTAGGATGGATACTATATTTGGTTTTATCTTTTTAAAGAATACCATTTTATAATCCAAAAGGAGCAAATTAAATATGAAAAGGTTTTTTTATTTTATTTTAATAGTTTTTTTAACTATTCCAACATTTATAAAAGCAACAACAGAATTAGAATTCAAATATATTGATGATACTTTTAATGATGTAGCAGATGAATCATTATATGATTTAATAAAATTAGATGATGGTTACTTAACTATGAGTAGTATAGAAAACTCGTACGATGTTAACAAGTTTTCACTAATCAAATTCGATAAAGACTTTAATTTATTATGGAAAAAAGATATTATAAAAAATACGATTGATAATGTATTGGCAACAAGTTTTGAAATTGGAAATTATATATTGGCTTATTATAATTATGATTCAGGTAATACTGAAATACTAAATTTTGACAATAATGGTGATATATTATGGAAAAAAGTATTAATAGATAATCATCGTAATTATGGTAATATAATACAAATAAGTGATAATAATTATATTTATGCAAGTGAATCAAAAATAATAAAATTTGATAAAAAAGGTGAAAAAATAATAGATAAAACTGTTGAAAATGATTATTTGTGGAAAGGAAACTTAAATTCAACAAAAAATGGATTTATCATTTTATATGGAAGCGAAGATTATACAAATAATTATTTAGTAAGTTATAATAATAACTGCGAAGAAATATGGAAAAAAACTTTTGATGATTATTTAGAAATATTATTAATAAATGATGACAATATTATTCTTTATGATATTGATAAAAATTCAATAATAAAATTAGATAGTAATGGAAATGAATTATGGAATAAAAAATATGATTTTTATATTAATAAAGTTATTGTAGATGAAAATTCAAATTTAATTATAACTTCAAACTCTTATATTGCAAAATTAGATAGTAATGGCAATGAATTATGGAAAACAAATTTTGAAAAAGAATTAACCGTTACAAAAATATTAATTTCAAAATGTAATACAATATTACTTATTGGTAGTTATTATAAAAATTGGGAAGATTATATGGAAGAAATGAATGATTATTATAGTAATGAAAATTTTATGCCTGAGAATGTTATAATAGCTGAATTTGATAAAAATGGTAATTTTCTAAATATTGAAGATTATAAAGATAGTAAAAAACAATTAAAAGCTTTAAATAATTATTTTTCGGATTTAATTGAAAGCGATAATGAATTTTTATTAATTGGATCTACAAGGCTTCCAAAGGGCAGTGAAAATCCTGGATTTTATGTATACAAAACATTTTACACTAAAGTAAATAAGAGTTGTACAGTAGTTAACTATAATGAAAATATAGGAGAAAATGAAACAGATAATAATGAAGGCAATATTACTGACAACAATGAAGGAAATATATCAGATAATACTGAAGATAAAACAGATGAAAATATAACAGATAATAATGAAGAAATTGAAAATCCTAAAACTGGATATAATGATGTATTTATTTTATTAATTATATTAATAATTATTCCTATAATAATTTTGATAAAAATTAAAAATAAAAGTTTTGATATTTTTAATTAACAATAAAAGCCATTAATTTTACTTAATGGCTTTTATTTGGCTTCATACCAATTTTTACCATAATCAATACCTACTTTTAATGGTACTGATAATTTATATATATTTTCCATTGTATTTCTAACAAGTTCAATAATATCATTTAATTCATCATTTGGAGTATCAAATATTAATTCATCATGTACTTGTAATAACATTTTAGTTTTATAACCTTTTTCTTTTAATTCATTATAAATTTTAATCATAGCCATTTTTAATATATCAGCACTAGTTCCTTGAATTGGTGTATTTAATGCCATTCTATCTCCCATAGCTCTTATTAAATGATTAGTATTTTTAATTTCTTCTATTTCTCTTTTTCTATTTAATAGAGTTCTTACATATCCAAGCTCTCTTGTTTTTTTAACTATTTCATCCATATAATTATTAACTTCAGGATATAAATTTAAATATTTATCAATATATTGTTTTGCTTCACTAGCACTTATATCTAAGTTTTCACCTAAACCATAACCACTAATACCATAAACAATACCAAATATAACAGCTTTAGCGGTTCTTCTCATATTAGATGTTACATTTATTTCATCACATCCAAATATATCAGCAGCTACATGTGTATGTATATCTTCTCCATTAATAAATGCTTGTTTTAAACTTTCACAATCACTTATATGAGCAAGTATTCTAAGTTCTATTTGAGAGTAATCACTAGATAATAATACACTATCTTCACTTGCAACAAAAGCTTTTCTTATTTTTTTACCCTCTTCACTTCTAACTGGTATATTTTGAAGATTTGGATCTACTGATGAAAGTCTTCCAGTTCTAGTACCAGTTTGTTTATATATAGTATGTATTTTACCATCTTTATGAATATAATCATTAAATGTATCTAAATATGTAGTATATAGTTTATTTAAGTTTCTATATTCAAGTAATTCATTTATAATTGGATGAGAGTTTACATATTTAATTAATACATCATGGGCAGTAGAAGTTGCATTTTTACCCCTACCTTTTGGTAAACCTAATTTATCATATAAAATATATGCTAGTTGTTTTGGACTTGATATATTAAATTTTTCACCTGCATAATTATAAATAGTATCTTCTAAGTTTGATAGTTTTACTTTAATATCTTCTTTTAATTCATCTATTACTTCACTTTTAACATTAATACCAGTAATTTCCATATCAGCTAAAACACTAATTAATGGATGCTCAATATTATAATATAAATCATTTAATTCTTCAGATACTAATTTATCTTGAAAACTTTGTTCAGAATCATATAAATATTTAGCTTTTTTAACTATAGTAGACATTATTTCTTCATGAGTCATTGTACTTTTTTTACCAATAATATTATCATAATATGCAAGTTGTATACCAACTGTATTAGCTAAATATGATACATCATCTTTTACATTATAATTAAGTAAGTAACTTGCAATTAATGTATCAAATTTACTATTTGTTTTAATTCCTAATCTATTTAAATAAACAATATTCTTTTTTAAATCAAATGTTACTTCAATATCATTAAGTAAATCTTTATTTAACATTAAACTTGCTTTATCAAAATAATATGATTTTTTTCCATCATAAATAGATGCTCCGATCATATCAGATTCATGATAATTAGTACCATTTAATTCTAAATAGAAACTATATTTACCACTAAGTTCTATTTTTCCTTTAACTTCTTCATATTCAATATTAGAATTATCTACTTTAGTTGGAATATTTTTTAAAAATGAATTAAATTCAAGTTCTTTATATTTATCAATTAATTTTTCTGTATCTGGTCCATTATATTTAATACTATCAAATGTATAATCAAAATCTATTGTTTTATAAATAGTAGCAAGTTTATATGAAAAATAAGCATTTTCTTTATCATTAATTAATTTTTCTCTTGTTTTACCACTTATTTCATCTAAATGATTATATACTCCATCTAATGTTTCATATTTTTGTAATAAAGTTAAAGCTGTTTTTTCACCTATTCCTTTAACTCCAGGAATATTATCAGACACATCTCCCATTAATGCCTTTAAATCAATCATTCTAATTGGTTCTATTCCATAAGTTTCTTTAAAAGTATCTGTATTCATCATTATATAATCTTTTTGTTTTAATAATTTTACATCTACTTCATCACTAATTAATTGAAGTAAATCTTTATCACTACTAATAATTGTAGCATTATAATCTTTATCTTCATCAGCCATTCTTGCAAATGTACCAATTATATCATCAGCTTCATAATTATCACATTCAATATATTTAATACCAAGAAGAGTACATATTTCTTTAGCAATAGGAAATTGAACTAATAAATCATGTGGTGTTTCAATTCTACCATCTTTATAATTTTCATATAAATCTTTTCTAAAATTATGACCTTTATCAAAAGCTACCATTATATATTCTGGATTTTCTTCATTAATAATTTTATTTATCATATTTACAAATCCATAAAGACCATTAGTAGGTACACCTTTAGAATTTTTCATTAAATTACCCATATAAGCAGTAGCATAATAACTTCTAAATAATAAGTTATTTCCATCAATTAATATTGCTCTTTTTTTCATATTCTCACCTAAAAATATTATACAATAATTATAATTTTTAATAAAGAAAAAATAATTATCTATAAAATGGTTTTACTTTACAATTTAAGTATTTTATGGTATAATATTGATACTTTTTTAAAGGGGGATAAAATGAAAAATAAAAAATTATTAAGAATTGTTTCTTTTGCATATGCATTATTAATAACAGGAAGTATATATGCAAGTACATTAACTAAAAAAAATGAAACAAATACAAAAGAAAGTAATAATACTACAATTAGTATGGTAGAAAATACTAATGATTATGAAGCTCAAGTTACAACTGAAAATAATATACCATCAAATAATGAACCTATATTTTATAATACAAATTATTATGCTTCATTATTAAGTGATTCAAATGTTTATAGTTATGATTATAGTACTGTACTTAGAACACTAGGAGAAAATGAATTAGTTTTATCTATTTCTAGTGATGGTAATTATGATTATATTGTAGATGAAAATGGTAATTATGGTTATATTAAATCTGATTTATTACATCCTTTTATAGATGAATATTTTGTAGAAGTAGATTTAGGTGATCAAACTGTAGATTGTTATAATGGTACAGAAAATGTTTTATCATCTTATGTTACAACTGGTAAAGATTCATCACCTACACCAGAAGGTCTTTATAGTATTAATTCAAATAAAACAGAAGATACTTATTTAATAGGTAAAGACTATAAATCATATGTAGATTACTGGATGCCATTTATAAATAATTCTTATGGTTTACATGATGCTTCATGGAGAAGTGAATTTGGTGGTAGTTTTTATCACAATTCAGGATCTCATGGATGTGTTAATTTACCATTTGATACAGCAAAAAGTATATATGAAAATTCAAGTGTTGGAACTCCTGTTTTAATACATAAATAAAGTGTCAAAAAATTGACACTTTTTATTTTTTAAAATAAATTAAATATAAATGAATCTATTATATTTGAAAAGTATAATACTATTAATGCTCCAATTATAATAAAAGGTCCAAATGGAATAATACCTTCTTTATTTCTTTTAATTGTAATAAATGAAAATATAAGTCCTATAACAGATGCTATAAATAAAGCTACAAAACTATTTAAAAAACCTAAAGCAAGACCAATAACACCCATTAATTTAATATCACCATCACCTAAAGATTCTCTTTTAAATATTATATTTCCAAATACTTTTATTGCAAACATTACTCCAAATAATATAACTCCTATAACTATTTTCATAATTACAGTTGATGAATCAAAAATAAGGTATGTAAGTATTAATCCAATAACAGAAAGAACTAATACTCTATCACTTATATAATAATATTCAAAATCACTAACTATTGTAACTATTAAAGTACAAGTTAATATTGTTGCAATAAAGAATTCAATATTGAATTTAAATAATATATAATTTAGTGAAAACATTAAAGCACCAAGTACTTCACATATAAAGTAAATAAATCCTATCTTTTCTTTACAATAAACACATCTTCCACCTTGTACAATATATGAAATAATTGGAATATTCATATACCATTTAAGTGATTTTTTACAAGAAGAGCAAAAACTACTTGGATAAGTAGTTTTTATTTTATTTGGTATTCTATATCCCATGCAACCTAAGAAGCTTCCCATAATTGCACCTAATACAGCAAACCATACTGTAAATATTATATCCATCAAAATCCCCCCTAGTATTATGTTTGAACAGTTTGGTATAAATCAAACATTGGAATTAATACAGAGATTAATATAAATCCTACTATTACAGCTAGTGAAATAATCATTACTGGTTCTATAAATGTCTTAATTAAATCAACAGCTTGACGTTCTAATTTTTGATAATAATCTGCAATCTTTTCTAACATTTCAGCAAGTTCACCAGTAGATTCACCTGTTACAATCATAAAGTAAGCAACTTCAGGTATAGCCCAGTGATCTTTAAATGTTTCACTCATCTTATTACCTTTAATTAAGTTTTCTATTGTTCTAAGCATTATGTCTTTATATATTTCATTGTTTGTTATTTTAGCAAGAATATCTATACTATCAGCAAGTAATATGTTGTTCTTTTGTAATGAAGAGAATGTTCTTGAGAACATTGACATTTCTTTATATATAATGATTTTACCAATAACAGGTAATTTCATAAATACTGTTTGCATGAACACTCTAAATGCTTTAATGTTCTTATATAAGTAGATATATGCAGCTATTACACCTACAACTACTACTATAATAACAACATATTGTGTTTGTAAGAATGCTGAAATATCTAAACAAATTTGAGTTATTGAATTTATTGGTGTATCCATAGATTCATAAACTTCAACGAATTTAGGAACTATGTATGTTAACATAAATACTACTATGGCAATTGCAAATACAAATACTATTGCTGGATAAGCTATTGCACTAACAATAGCACGTTTTGTATCTTCAACTTCTTGATAATAATCTGCCATTTCATCTAATGTGCTTTCAATATCACCAATCATCTCAGCAGATTTAACCATATTAACTAGAAGTGGTGGGAAAGTATTTCCTTGTCTCTTTAATGCATCTGAGAATGTTTGACCCATTGTTAACTCATATATAAGTGACTCATATATTGGTTTATATTTCTTTCTCTTATCTTGTTGTGCTAAGACTTTAACTGCATCAGTTAATGGAATTCCAGCTTTAATATATGTAGATAATTGTGTAAGCCAGAATACCAAATCCTTAGTTTTCATCTTAGACTTAAATGCGCTTGTTTCACCATGTAAGAAGTTAATGAATTTACTAGTAGTAATTTCATATACAATCATACCTTCATCAGTTAAATATGAATAAACATCCATTTTTGAAAATGCTGGGAAGTATGCTCTTACAATTTTACCTTCTTTATCTCTTGCAATATATCTATATGTAATTTTAATTTGATTTTTTACTGTATCTGGACTGTTTGGATTAATAACTAATGGAACATAATTTGCTTCTTGAGCTTCTCTTCTCTTTTTTACGAATGGCAAATTTTCCCATTTCTCTGAAAAATATTCTGCTAATCTTTGTACTAAAGGTTTACCAGCTGTTTTTTCTGCATATTTATCTAAGTATGCTTGTCTTACAGATTTATAATGATCATATGCTTTCTTTAGATATTTATAAATAAATCTAGGAATACTTAAGAATATTGTTGAAAATATAAAGCTTACTCCTACCCTTACACTATTGAATAACAATACAAATTCATTTACAAAACTCAAAAATCCTTTTTTAATAGCATAAAATATAGTTTCTCTCATAAAAGTACTCATTTTTCCAGAACCATATTTAAAGTAGCTATAAGTTTTACCAAATAATGAGAAAATAAAATGAAATATTCCATAGATACCTATAAAGACGCTTTTAACTAGATTCATTATTTCTCTAATAATAAAATTTAGTATTACGGATACATTTATTTTATTATTTGATTTAGCTTTTTTAGTTTTTTCTTTTAAAGCCTTATCCTTTTTAGATTTTGTAGTTTTAATTTTATTTTCTTTTTCTTTCTTTTCCTTTTTTGCCATAACAAAATCTTCCTTCTTATTCTATATATTTGATTATAACATATAAATTAAAAAATAAAAACACTTTTTTTAAAATTTTTTATATAATATTATAGGTGACATAATGAATAGTAATATTTTAAATATATTTAAGAAGGTAAATATATCATCAATTGCAAGTGGTGCTAATAAAACACTTAATATTGTAAAAAAGACTATTCCCGTTTATAAAGAAATAAGACCATATATTAATCATGAAAAAACTATTTTCAAGAAAGAAAGTACAAATAATAGTGAAGAAAAAGAAAGTAATGTATCACTTACAAACACTAATGAATATAATGATACTCTTACTTTCTTTCAATAATTATTCCATTTTATCAGTACTTAGTATTGTTAAAAATGCTTCTTGTGGAATTGAAACACTACCTACTTGTTTCATTCTTTTTTTACCTTCTTTTTGTTTTTCTAAAAGTTTTCGTTTTCTTGACACATCTCCACCATAACATTTAGCAAGTACATTCTTTTTCATAGCAGATATATCTTCTCTTGCTATAACTTTAGATCCAATACTTGCTTGAATTGGAACTTGAAACATTTGTCTTGGAATTATTTTCTTTAAATTCTTACAAATAACATTTCCTCTTTGATAAGCAAAATCTTTATGTACAATAATACTTAATGCATCAATTACTTCTCCATTTAATAATATATCCATTTTAACTAGTTTACTTTCTCTATTACCAATAAATTCATAATCAAAAGATGCATAACCTTTAGTAAAACTTTTTAATTTATCAAAAAAATCATATACAATTTCTGCAAGTGGAAGCTCATATACTATATTTACTCTTTTTTCATCTATATATGAAAGAGATTTATATACTCCCCTTTTATCTTGACATAATTCCATAATAGAACCAACAAATTCATTTGGTACATAAATATTAGTTTTTACAAATGGTTCTAATATTTTAGATATTTTAGTTGGTTCTGGCATTTTAGATGGACAATCTACAAATACACTACTTCCATCACTTAGAATTACTTCATAAACAACAGAAGGACTAGTTGCAATTATATCAAGACCAAATTCTCTTTCAATTCTCTCTTCAATTATTTCCATATGAAGTAAACCTAAAAATCCACATCTAAATCCAAAACCTAATGCAACTGATGTTTCTGGTTCAAAAACAAGTGATGCATCACTTAATTTTAATTTTAATAATGCTTCTTTTAATGAATTATATTTTGAACTATCTACTGGGTATATACCAGAATATACCATTGGTTTCATAGGTTTATATCCAGCTAGCGCGGTTACTTCTTCTCCATCTTTGCATATAGTATCACCTACTTCTACTTCAGTAATACTTTTAATAGATGCACTTAAAAAACCAACTTCACCTGATGATAACTCATTCTTTTTTATTTCTTTTGGTGTATGTTTTCCAAGTTCTAATACTTCATATACTGCATTAGAATTTATAAATCTAATTTTATCTCCTACTTTTACACTACCATCTACTATTCTAACTAGAACTACAACACCTTTATATGGATCAAAATAACTATCAAAAATTAAAGCTCTTAATTTATTTGAATTACTTTTAGGACTAGGTACTCTATCAATTACTGCATCTAATAATTCTTCTACCCCTACTCCAGTTTTACCACTACATAAAATTATTTCATCTTTTTCAAATCCGATTGTATTTACAAGTTCATTAGTAACTTTTTCTATATCAGCATTTGGTAAATCTATTTTATTAATAACTGGTATTATTTTAAGATTAGCATCAAGTGCAAGATATAAATTAGCAAGAGTTTGTGCTTCAATACCTTGAGTTGCATCTACTACTAGTATTGCTCCTTCACATGCAGCAAGACTACGTGATACTTCATAACTAAAATCTACATGTCCTGGAGTATCTATTAAATGAAGTAAATAGCCTTTATAATGAAGTTCTACTGCATTTAATTTAATAGTAATGCCTCTTTCTCTTTCTAAATCCATAGAATCAAGTATTTGATCTTTTTTTTCTCTTTCACTTACTGCATGACAAACATCAAGTATTCTATCTGCAAGAGTACTCTTACCATGATCTATATGTGCTATAATACAAAAATTTCTTATTTTTTCCTTTTCCATAAATTAAATTTTAACACAAAAAAATAGTTTTTTAAACTATTTTAATAATTATTATTCATTTTCAACATTTTCATCTTCAATTACTTCAACAGGTTTATATTCTGCATTAAAATCAAGATTAGCAACAAAATATGTATTTTGTACTTCATTTGGTGTATTTTCATCAAGCCAAGTCCATAAACAATATGTCTTGTCTTCGCCAGATAAAAGAATATCATCTTTTAAAATAATATTATCTTCTAAATTACCATATGTATTAATAATAACATTTTCTCTATCTATATTTTTACTACAATCACTTATACCAACTTTTATATTATTTGAATAAAGTTCTGTAAGACTTTTATATTCTTCAATATCATTAATTGGTTTATAATCTATATCTTCTTTTAATTTAATAGTTAAAAATGATTTTAAAGTACCAGTATTTTTAATATTAAAAATATATGGATCACTTTTAAGTGCTTCTGTGTTACTTGTATATGGATAAATATTCTCAATAACACTTTGCCCATTTACATTTTTAGTACCTATTACTTGTCCAAAATTAGCATAATCTTTTTTACAAGTTTCATCTATACAAAAAGTAACTTCTAAATCTCCTATATTTATTGTATTATCTTCTCCTTTATCAATTGACATAAAATAAGCATAAGAAGACCCAATAAATATAGTTACTATTGCAAATACAAAAACTATTAATATAATCAATTCTTTTTTTACTAGTTTATCTATATACATATACTCTCCTTAAATTATACTATATTAAATATATCACAATTATAAGTTTAATACAAATGAAAAAAATGAAGAATTTTATTCTTCATTATTTATCAATATGTACATCTACTTGTTTATATGGAATCTCTATTTTATTTTTATCAAATTCTTTCTTAATACTTTCCCGAGTTTTGCAATTAAAGAAATTATAAAATATAAATAGACCTAGAAATTATCTAGGTTTTCTTTTGTCAAGTAT